>MGOS01000071.1:48216-68746 GCA_001797185.1 Clostridiales bacterium GWB2_37_7 | reverse complement strand
TTATAGATTAAATGTATACCCAATTGAGCTGCCGTCTTTGCGGGTCAGAAAGGGAGATATTTACAATCTTGGTATATTCTTTATAAAGAAATTCAATCAACAGTATGGCAGAAACATCAAGGATATATCACAGCAAGCTGTTCAGGAGCTCAAAAACTATGATTGGCCGGGTAATGTAAGAGAACTGGAAAATGTCATAGGTCGTGCAATTATTAATATGAAAACCAATGAAACCATAGTTCTGCAATATCATCTTCCTCAGATCAGAAGACAGCATGAGCCTTCTGTAAATGCAATTGAGAAACCGGATGATTATATAGAAACAGCTAAGAATTTGGACGAAGTATTGGAAATAGCAGAAAAAAAATATATTCTACAGGTTCTAAAGCAATGTGAAAACAACAAAACGAAGGCAGCAAAAGTTTTGGAGGTATCTTTGCGCAGCTTATACTATAAGCTGGACAAATATGGGATAGGATAAGGTTCAATTATTGATTGTTTACGCTGTATAAACATTGAACAAGCATGCAGAATTTTGCAAAAGTCTAGCACAATGCAAAATTTTGCATGCAAGAAACTGCACAGATCTGTCATTGAATATAAATGTGCTGAAATATATAAGGAAAAAGCAATTGTCGCAATATGTCAAACCCTGCTTTCTCCTTATTTTTTTATCACAAATATTAATTAATAAATTAACAAACATATTCATGTTGAGTGGCACGACAATTGCTTAATATAAGAGTACAGCAATTTATGTTTTTAAAAGCTTAAACAATGGGAATAAAAACTAATAAATTTCTGTCAAAATGAAAAATAATACAGAGATGATAAATATTAAGGGAGTGGTTTTGGAATGCAAAGAGAAAATCTACTGGTTATCAATCCGGGATCCACATCAACTAAGGTTGCTGTGTTTAGAAAGGGCGAAAACATAGCACAAAAAAATTTGAGTCATTCCGTAGAGGAATTGGCAAAATACGAAAAAATCACTGATCAGTTCGAATATAGACAGCAAATGATATTGGAATGGCTGAAGGAAGAAAAAATTGAAGCTGAAGGTCTTGCTGCAGTAGTAGGCAGAGGTGGTCTTTTAAAGCCTATGCCAGGTGGTACATATAAGGTGACTGATGCAATGATTGAGGACTTAAAAATAGGTGTACAAGGAGAGCATGCTTCTAATTTAGGAGGCATTATTGCAAAGGGAATCGCTGACGAGCAAGGAATTCCTTCCTTCATCGTTGACCCGGTGGCAGTAGATGAATTCCCTGATATAGCTAGGGTTTCCGGCTTGCCGGAGCTTCCCAGAAAGTCCTTGGTGCACGCTTTAAATATTAAGGCTGTAGGCAGAAGAGCTGCCAAAGATATGGGCAAGGATTTGACAGAGGTTAATTTTATAGTTGCTCATCTCGGCGGAGGTATTTCAATAGCACCCTTGGAAAAGGGCAGAATAATGGATGTAAATAACGCCAACGAGGGAGGTCCGTTTTCTCCTGAAAGAGCAGGCGGATTACCTGTCGGCAGCGTCATAAAGCTTTGCTACTCTGGTAAGTATACGCAAGCTGAAATGAAGAAAATGACTGTTGGCAAAGCAGGATTGACAGGCTATCTTGGAACCAACGATGCAAGAGATGCAATAAAAATGATTGAAAACGGCGATAAAAATGCTGAACTGATATTTGATGCTATGGCATATCAAATTGCTAAGGAAATTGGCGCGATGGCAGCAGTACTAAAGGGTAAGGTAGATGCGGTAGTATTGACTGGCGGTATTGCATATTCAAACCTTTTGTGTGAGAAAATATCCAGAAGAGTACAATTTATAGCACCTGTAAAGGTATATCCAGGAGAAGACGAAATGCTTGCTTTGGCTGAAGGAACTCAAAGAATATTAAGCGGCGAAGAACAAGCTAAAATTTATGAAAACGAGGTGAAGTAATTTGATTACAGCTTTTGACCAAATATTAAAGGCAGCAAAGGAAAAGGGACCTAAAGTTATAGCAGTTGCAGTAGCTCAAGATATAGAAGTATTAAGTGCAATCAACAGCGCTAAGGATCTTGGCATCGCAGATGCAATACTGGTTGGGGATGAAAATGAGATATTATCAGCAGCAGGAAAGTGCGGCGTTGAGCTAGCTAAGTTTGAAGTGATACATGTACCTGACAAGAATGAAGCCTGCCGTAAAGCAGTTGAATTGGTATCCTCTGGCAAAGCCCACCTTGTAATGAAGGGCTTGGTGGATACATCAGTTATATTAAAGGCAGTGTTGGATGAGCAGATAGGCTTGAGAACAGGCAATGTATTATCCCACGTTGCAGTATTTGATGTAAATGGTTATGATAGATTGTTTTATGTAACGGATGCAGCAATGAATCTTGCGCCAAACCTGGAGCAAAAGAAGCAAATAATAGAAAATGCAGTGCAGGTTGCTCATGCTTTGGGCAATGAAAATCCAAAGGTTGGCGTGCTTGCTGCAGTTGAGAAGGTAAATCCAAAAATGCAAGCCACTGTAGATGCAGCAGAACTGGTAGCGATGAATGAAAGAGGAGAAATAAAGGACTGTGTCATAGCAGGACCTTTTGCTCTTGACAATGCGATATCAGTTGAAGCAGCAAAGCACAAGGGTATGGATCATCCTGTTGCAGGACATGCGGATATATTGATGGTACCTACAATTGAGGCAGGAAATATGCTTTATAAATCATTGGTATTCTTTGCAAAGGCAAAGAATGCAGGCATTATTGTCGGTGCAAAAGCTCCGGTAGTTCTGACTTCAAGAGCAGATTCCGACGAAGCAAAGCTAAATTCAATAGCCATTGGCGTGCTAATGGTAAGCAAATAATTTATTTTGGAGGAGAACAATGCAGGAAGTATTTAGATTATTAATTATAAATCCAGGATCAACATCTACAAAGATTGCTATATTTGACAATGAGAAGCCGGTCATGGAGACAACTCTTAGACATACAGATCAAGAGCTGGCACCATTTAATACAGTGGCTGATCAATTTGAGTTTAGAAAGAATGTAATACTAGACACATTAAATGCCAATGGCATAAACATCACTAAATTAAATGCCGTAGTAGGCAGAGGTGGACTTCTAAGACCAATGGAAGGCGGCACCTACAACGTAAATGACACAATGCTGAAGGATATTAAAATAGCTGCAATGGGGCAGCATGCTTCAAATCTGGGAGCACTTATTGCACATGAAATTGCAGGGCAGCTAAATATTCCATCCTTCATCGTTGATCCGGTTGTTGTAGACGAAATGGATGAAATAGCTAGAATATCAGGTATGCCTGAAATTGCAAGAATAAGCATATTCCATGCTTTGAATCAAAAAGCCGTGGCAAGAAGAGCTGCTAGAGACTTGGGTAAGCCTTATGAAGAGCTTAACCTGATTGTTGCTCACTTAGGCGGTGGCATATCAGTTGGAGCACACAGGCTAGGCAGAGTTGTTGATGTAAACAATGCCCTTGACGGAGAAGGACCATTCTCACCTGAAAGAACAGGAACATTGCCTGTTGGAAGTTTGATAAAGCTTTGCTACTCAGGAAAATATACAATTGACGAGCTAAAGAAGAAAATTGTTGGTAAGGGCGGTTTGGTTGCTTACCTAGGTACAAATGACGGCAGGGAAGTTTCAGCCATGATTCAACAGGGCAACAAGGAAGCAGAGCTTGTTTATCAGGCAATGGCTTATCAGGTTGCAAAGGAAATAGGAGCTTGCGCCGCAGTACTTGAGGGTAAAGTGGATGCAATATGCATTACAGGTGGTCTTGCTTACGACAAGGAGCTTATAGGCTGGATTAAGGAAAGAGTTGATTTCATAGGAGATATAAGGGTTTACCCTGGCGAAGATGAAATGATAGCTCTAGCCGAAGGCGGATTAAGAGTGCTAAGAGAAGAAGAGCAAGCCAGAGAATATAAATAAAAAAACACTGTAGAGGTAACTTTATGTTTGATGAAAAAAGAGTTAGAATCATAACGGGACACTATGGCAGTGGAAAAACAGAGTTTGCTGTCAACTATACCTTTGGATTGGCAGCGGCAGGCTTTAAGACTGCAATTGTAGACTTGGATATAGTGAACCCATATTTTAGATCCAGACAGCTGGAATCTCAGTTTGAGGAAAAGGGTATTAGAGTTATAGCTTCGTCAATCAAGGGACTGTCAGGTGATATACCTGCTCTGTCCCCTGAAATAAATACAGTTTTTCATGACAAGTCTTATCAGGCAGTGCTTGATGTTGGAGGGGACAAGGTAGGAGCGACAGCGTTGGGCAGGTATCATGAATCATTGGATAGAGAGCCTTATGATATGCTGTTTGTACTGAATGCCAATCGAAGCATGACACATGATTTGGATGGCGCCATAAAGTACATCAGAGCAATTGAAGCAGGCTCCAGACAAAAAGTTACAGCATTGGTTAACAACACACATCTATGCGGTGAAACGACTATTGAAGAGATCATGAAGGGTCAAGCGCTATGTGAGAAGGTATCAGACGCTTTGGAACTGCCGATAAAATATATCGTAGTTCAAAGATCCTTGGTGCCAAGCTTGCCTCAGAACCTCAAAGGTGAGGTTTTTCCCATAGATATATACATGAAAAAGCCTTGGGAACAAGAAAGCTAATTAATAAGGAGGTTAACAAATGGCAGGAAGAGTAATTTTTGATGAAAACAAGTGCAAGGGTTGTGAACTATGTACAACAGTTTGTCCAGTAAAAATCGTTGTAATGGACAAAGAGAGAATCAACGTAAAAGGCTATCATCCCGCAACAGTTAAGGAAATGGACAAATGTACAGCTTGTAGTTCATGTGCAAAGATTTGTCCAGATGTAGTTATAAAAGTAGAGAGATTATAACCTAACAGCATTTAAATTAATTAGGGAGGTTAAACATTAATGGCGAAGGAATTATGGAAGGGTAATGAGGCTATAGCAGAAGCAGCGATAAAAGCTGGTTGCAGATACTTCTTCGGTTATCCTATTACACCACAAAACGAAATACCAGAATATATGTCATTGAGATTACCACAAGAGGGCGGCGTTTTCCTACAAGCTGAATCAGAGGTTGCAGCAATAAACATGGTTTATGGTGGAGCAGGTTCAGGTGCAAGAGTTATGACATCCTCCTCCAGCCCAGGAATAAGCTTAAAGGCAGAAGGCATATCCTATATCGCTGGAGCAGAGCTTCCATGCGTTATAGTTAATATAGTTAGAGGGGGCCCAGGTCTTGGTGGTATCCAACCTGCACAGTCAGACTACTATCAAGCTACAAAGGGCGGCGGACATGGCGATTACAGATTGATCGTTATCGCTCCAAGTTCAGTACAAGAAGCAGTTGACCTCACACAAGAGGCATTTGACATGGCTGATCAATACAGAATTCCAGTAATGATCATGGGTGACGGTATGATCGGACAAATGATGGAGCCTGTTGAGTTCAAACCGGTAGCAAAAAGAGTTCTTCCAGAGAAGACTTGGGCTACTACAGGTACAGGCGGAAAGAGAAAACCAAACGTAATTAATTCACTTTTCATAGATCCACAAGAGTGTGAAAACCACAACATAAAGCTTTTCAAGAAATACGATGAAATAACTGCAAATGAGACAAGAGTAGAAAACTACAATGTTGAAGGTGCAGAAATCGTGTTTGTAGCTTATGGAACAACAGCTAGAATCGTTAAGAATGCGATCAACACACTAGCAAAGGAAGGCATAAAGGCAGGTATGATCAGACCAATTACATTATGGCCATTCCCAACTGCTGCTGTTGAAGCTGCTGCGGATCAAGCAAGCGTAAAAGCTTTCTTGACAGTAGAAATGAGCATGGGTCAAATGATTGATGATGTGAAGATTGCTGCAAACGGCAAAAAGCCTGTACACTTCTATGGCAGAACAGGCGGTATGATTCCAACACCTGCAGCAATAGTAGAGCATGCGAAGAAGGTATTAGGGGGTGCAAAATAATGGCTGTAGTATTTGATAAAACAAAAGGCTTAACAGATAAGCCCTTCCACTACTGTCCAGGCTGTACTCACGGTATAATCCACAGACTGGTAGCTGAGGTATTGGAAGAATTAGATTTAGTAGACAATGCAATAGGGGTTGCTCCTGTTGGTTGTGCAGTTTTCTGCTATGACTACTTCAATTGTGATATGCATGAAGCGGCACACGGAAGAGCTCCAGCCGTTGCTTCAGGTGTAAAGAGAGTACATCCTGACAAAACAGTTTTCACATATCAAGGCGATGGTGACTTGGCTTCTATCGGTGCTGCAGAAATAATCCATTCCGCTATGAGAGGCGAAAAGTTTACTACGATATTTGTAAACAACGCAATATACGGTATGACTGGCGGCCAAATGGCTCCAACTACACTAGTTGGCCAAAAAGCAACAACAGCTCCTCTTGGAAGAGATGAAAACCATGCAGGTATGCCTTTAAGAGTTAGTGAAATGCTCGCTACAATTCCAAAGGCAGTATTTGTTGAGAGAGTATCCGTACATGACGTTAAGCATATAAACCAAGCTAAAAAGGCAATAAAGAAGGCATTCCAAACTCAAATGGAAGGCAAAGGCTTCTCAATCGTTGAAGTACTTTCAACTTGCCCAACAAACTGGGGCAAGACTCCTGTTGAATCATTGAAATGGCTGCAAGAAAACATGATGCCATACTTCCCATTGGGTAACTTTAGAACACCAGAGGAGGAGAAATAAATGACACATGAAATTATTATGGCCGGCTTTGGCGGACAAGGCGTTATGGCTATGGGTAAGATATTAGCTGAAGCAGCATTAAAGGAAGGCAAAAATGTGTCTTGGCTACCATCCTATGGTCCGGAAATGCGTGGCGGTACAGCAAACTGTAACGTTATCGTATCAGATGAACCGGTTGGTGCTCCAGTAGTTTCAGAAGCAACAGCTGCATTGATACTAAACAGACCTTCTCTTGATAAGTTTGAGGGAGATGTTATACCTGGCGGTGTATTGATCATCAACAGCTCATTGATTGATCAGAAAGCCTCAAGAGATGACATAAAGGTTTACTATGTACCTGCAAATGATATTGCAAACGAACTAGGAAATGGCAGAATCGCCAACATGGTAATGCTAGGTGCGTACCTTGAAGCTTCAGGGGCTGCAAAGCAAGACACCATTATGGAAATCATCACTGAAATATTCAGCGGCAAGAAGGCAAGCGTTATTCCTGTAAACAAGGAAGCTCTAGTAAGAGGAGCTGCTTGTATAAAGTAATGTAACTTAATAAATATCGGTCATTCTAAATGGACACGGCACTAATCCCGCCATCCGTCCATTCTCCAAATTTAGAATGACCGTTTTTTTTATTATGTGTACTTATTCTTTACACAAGGAACGAATTTGCTTTTGCAAAGCTTCAACAGCATCAGAAGGCATGCTTTGAGGGCCGCAGCTTTGGGGTGCGACAAAGCAAGCTTCTTCGGAGGGATTCCTCACGGGAGGAGGAAGCTTTACTCCAGCAAGTTATTCCTTATGCAAAGCGTTTGGTGATCTTTATATATTTCGCTATTGACTAAAGGCTTAATTATTGCATATAATATTATGTAATTATAATATTTACTTCTATGAATCGGAAGAGTATCACAGATCACTTGCTCAAAGAGAGTCAGAATATATGCATTATAAAGTATTTATAATACATACTAGGTGGGAGTCTGGCAGCAATATCAGTGAGAAAAGAGCCGAGGAGAATTCAGCCAAAGCATTATAGATGTGAGTAATCTGAACGTATGCCTGCGATATAGGCATTGAGTGGGCCTTATGGTTAGTACCTAAGGGTCAATTAGAGTGGTACCGCGGAACTCCGTCTCTTTTTATTATGAGACTGGAGTTTTTTTAATACAATAAAATGGATACACTAACTATTAACATACACAGGAGGGATTCATATGGATTTTAAAAAGGAAGTTGCAAATAAGATCAGTCAATTGGTAGATATGGAATTAGAAAAAGTGATGGAGCTTATAGAGATACCGCCGCAAGCAAACATGGGGGACTATGCTTTTCCTTGCTTCCAACTGGCAAAAACAATGAGAAAGGCTCCAAATATGATAGCTGCAGACTTGGCAGGCAAGTTCACACCAGATCATGTGGTAGGCAGGGTCGAATCAGCGGGGGGCTATCTGAACTTCTTTGTAAACAAAGCAGAGTTTATAAAATCAGTTCTGTCAGAAGTCATTACCAAGGGCAAGGATTTTGGAACCTCTGAGGAAGGCAAGGGCAAAACAGTACTGGTGGAATTCTCATCGCCAAACATTGCAAAGCCTTTCCATATAGGGCACCTGGTAAATACCCTTACAGGCAGTGCCATTGAGAAGATTTATAGACATTTGGGTTATGAAACACAGAGATTGAATCACATAGGAGACTATGGTACCAACTTTGGGAAGCAGATTGCTGCTTTCAAGCACTGGGGAAATGAAGAAGCCCTGGAGAAGGAGCCTATCAATGAGTTATTAAGAGTTTATATAAAGTTTCATGAAGAGGTAGAAAAAGACCCATCCTTAGAGGATGAAGCAAGACTGTTATTCAAGAAGCTGGAAGATGGGGACCCTGAAATGATGGGTCTATGGCAAAGATTCAGAGACCTTAGCATTGTAGAATTCAAGAAACTTTATCAAGAATTCAATATAGAGTTTGATTCCTACAATGGAGAAAGCTTCTATACAGACAAAATGGGTGAAGTCGTGCAGATGCTGCGAGACAAGGGTTTGCTGGTAGAAAGCAATGGCGCTCAAATTGTTGATTTGGAAAAATTCGGAATGCCTCCATGCTTGATATTGAAATCAGATGGAGCTACTATCTATGCAACTCGTGATTTGGCTGCAGCCTTATACAGATACAGAACTTACAATTTTCACAAGTGCTTATATGTAGTAGGAAATACGCAAGCACTGCATTTCAAGCAGATATTTACAGTGCTTAAGCAAATGGGCTTTGATTGGTCCGATGATATGTCCTTTGTAGGAACATCCTTGGTTAAGTTTGCAGACCGCAAGCTGGCAACACGTTCGGGAGACATCATTTATGCCAAGGGCGTATTAGATGAGGCAGCAGAAAAGACATTGGAAATCGTAGAAGCAAAAAACAGCAACCTTGCCAACAAGGCTGACGTAGCCAAAAAGGTGGGTATGGGCGCAGTTGCCTATACAATTCTGAAGAACAACAAGGACAAGGACATCATATTCTCATGGGAAGACATACTGAGCTTTGAGGGTGATTCAGGTCCATACGTACAATACACCTGCGTAAGAGGCAGAAGTGTACTGCGTAAGGCAGGAGAAATGCCTGCAGCAGTTGATTACAGTAAGCTGATTACAGATGAGGAATTTACACTTGTTAAGCTTTTGGACGGCTTTAAGGCTGCTCTTAAGGAAGCTGCAAACCGCTGTGAGCCTTTTGTAATAACTCGTCAAGTCACGGAAATAGCAAAGGCATACAACAAGTTCTACAACTCACACCCTATCATGAATGCAGAAGCTGACCTAAAGGCAGCAAGACTGCACCTTACAAAGTCTGTATGCAGTGTAATAGAAACAGGCTTGAACATGATCGGTATAGAGGTACCAGAAAACATGTAAAGAACACAAAATGACAAAGAAATTTTATATCTGTATGGGATGCTGTCCACAGTGTCCCGCAAAAAACTCCCAAGTTAAAACCTGGGAGTTTTTGCTACTTCATAATCAAATTGAATAAACACGGCATTTATGTTATTATTAATTAAATAATAAATATAGAGGGACCTACATAACATAAATACGCGCAATATAACGAGGCAAAAATATGTCCCCGACTTCTATAAGTGGCGGGTTCCGATTTCAGCAACAGGAGGTGGGAATATATCTCCCTGCCTCGTTGAAACGCCTTGGGTAGGTTTTGCAACAAGTGCAAAAACTTTCAATAAATCTTGTTATAATTGTCATAGATATATCCTATTTTTTGAAAGGGGGGTCAAAATGGGTCGTTTATTTGGAACTGATGGTGTAAGAGGAATAGCCAACAAAGAATTGGATTCCGAGCTTGCTTTTGATTTGGGCAGAATAGGAGCCTATGTATTGACCATGGAAACGCATCACAAGCCTAGAATTGCTGTGGGCAAGGATACCAGAATCTCGGGAGATATGTTGGAAGCAGCCTTAGTTGCAGGTATTTGCTCCATGGGAGCGGAGGCAGTGGTTTTGGGCGTGCAGCCTACACCGGCTGTAGCACATCTGACAAGACATTTGGGGCTGGATGCAGGGATCGTTATATCAGCATCGCACAATCCATTTGAGTATAATGGCATCAAGTTTTTCAACAACAAGGGCTATAAGCTGTCAGATGAGTTGGAGGACAAAATAGAAAGCTACTTACTAAGCGATGAAAATACGATTGCAAATCCAACTGCAGGAGATATTGGCAGGAAAATCGAAGTTGACAATGCAGTTCATTCATATATAGACTTTCTAAAGAAAACCATCGATGTGAACCTAAGAGGCTTAAAAATTGCTGTAGACTGTGCAAATGGCGCTGCCTACATAGCGGCACCTTCTATATTGGCTGATCTGGGCGCAGAAATTGTTGTCATAAACAATAAGCCAGATGGCAAGAACATCAATGTAAACTGTGGTTCGACATATCCAAGCGACTTGCAAAAGCTTGTTGTGGATATCGGAGCCGATGTAGGTTTGGCATTTGATGGGGATGCCGACAGACTTATAGCAGTAGACAACAAAGGAAACCTAATCAATGGCGATCACATACTGGCTATTTGTGCCAAGCACATGAAGGAAAAGGGCACTCTGAAGAATGATACAGTTGTTGCTACTGTAATGAGCAACATGGGCTTTGACATCGCTATGAAGCGTGAAAAGTGCAATGTTGTAAAAACAACAGTAGGAGACAGATATGTATTGGAAGAAATGATCAACAGTTGCTACAATATTGGTGGCGAGCAGTCCGGGCATATCATATTCCTTGACTACAATACCACAGGAGATGGCCTGCTGACAGGACTTCAGCTGCTGGCAGTGATGAAGGAAACAGGCAAGAAGCTTTCTGACCTTGCCAGCATCATGACTGAGCTGCCTCAGGTGCTTATTAATGCAAAAATTAAGAATGAAAATAAGAACAAATATAGTGAAGACGCAGAAATCCTGCAAGCAATAAAGGAAGTAGAAGATAAGCTAAAGGATAGAGGAAGAGTATTGATCAGACCATCTGGAACAGAGCCTCTTGTAAGAGTCATGCTGGAGGGTGAATGCAAAACCGAAATTCAGCAGGATGCACAAAAAATAGCTGATTTGATACAAAATAAATTGGGCTAATTATTATGAAGCTGATGGAAGCAATTCCATCAGCTTTGCTATTGTAGGGGCTGGTCTCAAGGCATCTTTTGATATTGTATATGAAATGATGTCAGCCAACCCGCTTATAGTGCCTATTATTCATATTTGTATTATTATGTAGAAATTAATCGAATGAATTTGCGCTGGTAAGTGGTTCCATAACTTGCATTTGTGAATAAAATATTATAGAATAAGAGTTAGGCAGTCATATATTGCCAAATGTGAAAGGTGGAGAAATTTAAAAAAGGTGGTGATTAGATGTCACTGGTAAAAACTTAGAAGCGCCAGACTTATCATAAACATATGATGAGTTGACGAGGTCAGGGTTTATCGAAGTTTTCGGCGGGTGCCCTGCGCTGCGGCTTAGCAGTGTTACGAATTTTACAAATCCACAAGTAATTGATGGGACAAAGTAAATTCGATTGAGCCATAGGTACTGAATTACTAGCAGTTGAACCTGGTAGTATTTTTTTTGCCTGAAAATGTGTTAACATAAGTTTTGCTACAGATAATAGAATAATAAAGAAAATCGAGAGGAGCATATATATGTGCGGAATAGTTGGTTATATAGGAAGTAAAAATTCAGTTCCGGTTTTGATAGAGGGACTTCAGAAGTTAGAATATAGAGGTTATGATTCAGCTGGTATAGCTGTTTACAACAATGGAAGCATAAGCGTTAGAAAGTATAAGGGGAGACTGGCTGTATTGGAAGAAAAACTGCAGCAGGACACTTTAGACGGCTGCTTGGGAATAGGTCATACAAGATGGGCGACTCATGGAGAACCATCAGATGTAAACTCCCATCCCCATACAAACTGCTCAGGTGATATTGCAGTTGTTCACAATGGGATCATTGAAAACTATATGCAAATCAAAGCCTTTTTGATAGAGAAAGGCTATGTGTTTGTATCAGAAACAGATACAGAGGTATTGGCTCACTATGTGGACTTCTTCTACGAAGGAGACCTGATAAAGGCTGTTCGTAAGGTGCTTCAGAAGGTAAGAGGCTCCTATGCCTTTGCAGTCATCAGCAAGCAGGAACCGGACAAAATTGTTTGCGTAAGAAAAGAAAACCCACTTATAGTAGGCATTGGTGAAGGCGAAAATTACATTGCATCTGATATTCCTGCTATATTGGCTCACACAAGAAAGATCTATCTTCTGAACGAAAACGAGCTGACTATATTAACAAAGGACAGCATTACTTTCCTGGATGAAGAGGATAGAGAAATAAAGAAAGACATATTTGAGGTGAACTGGGATGTTGCGGCAGCAGAAAAAGGCGGCTACGAGCATTTCATGATAAAGGAAATACACGAGCAGCCAAAGGCTGTTAAGGATACAATGACTTCAAGAATCGTTCCTGATTCACCGACAATTAAGCTTGATGATATAAAGCTGACAAAGGAAGACTTGGAAGGCATCAACAAAATATTTATCGTAGCTTGCGGTACAGCATATCATGCTGGAATGGTAGGCAAATATGTAATAGAGAAGCTGGCAAAGATACCTGTAGAGGTTGATATTGCATCAGAATTCAGATACAGAACGCCAATTGTAGATAACAAGACCCTTACAATCATTGTAAGTCAATCCGGGGAAACCTTGGATACCTTTGCAGCATTAAAGGAAGCAAAGAAGCACGGCTCCAGAATACTAAGCGTAGTGAACGTAGTAGGCAGCTCCATAGCGAGAGAATCCCACGATGTACTATACACTTGGGCAGGTCCTGAAATAGCAGTTGCTTCAACAAAGGCTTATACAACACAGATCATTGCTCTTTATGAAATAGCGCTGCACATGGCACACCTAAAGGGTACATTAAGTGATGAGCAAATTGCTGAAATCAAAAATGAAATGATGAAGCTTCCTGAGATGGTAAAAGCGGCACTTGAGCATAAGGATACAATTCAAAAGTTTGCTACAAGAAACTCCAATGCAGCAGACATGTTCTTCTTGGGAAGAGGCTTAGACTATGCAGTAGCTCTTGAAGGCTCCTTGAAGATGAAGGAAATATCCTACATTCACGCAGAAGCCTATGCAGCAGGCGAGCTAAAGCACGGTACAATAGCCCTTATCGAACCAGGCACAGTCGTAATAGCCATCCTTACTCAAGATGAACTCTTCGAGAAGATGGTAAGCAACGTAAAGGAAGTAAAAGCAAGAGGTGCCTTCGTATTTGCAATAGCTAAAGAAGGCAACAAGGAAATCGAGACAGTAGCGGATTACACATTATTTATTCCACACGTATCCGACATACTGGCACCAATCGTATCCGTAATACCATTACAGCTCATGGCATACTACATGGCAGTAGAAAAAGGCTGCGACGTTGATAAGCCAAGGAATTTGGCGAAAAGCGTTACGGTGGAGTAGGGGATTTAGGTAAACAACTGTGTCAGTTCTCAAATAGTTTGAAATTATTCTCAAAAATTTTGAAAAGGTTCTCAAATAGTTTGAAAATTGTAGTGGCTATGTAGACCTAAAAATTAAAGAATTTAGTAAATAAATATGAGTGTAAGCTCTCAAAAAGTTTGAAAAGTTGGGGTTATAAATAGCCCCAACTCTTTTATTAGTTAATCTATAATTATTTGAAGCAAGGGAGAATGCTTATGTCAATAAAGTTATTAAGATATTTAGAACCATATCCGGATGAAAGTATATTAAATTACATTTATAGGATATCAATAGAGAATGCTTGTTCAGTTGAGTGGTTATTAAAAGAATTAAATTTAAATACAATAAAATATAAAGCGACACTGAATTTTGTTAATAGTAGTGAATCAATTTGTATAGTGCAAAGTAAAAGTGTAACAAAACGCAAAGGATTATACTTTGAACTATTTCCAAAAATTATTGGTACTTTTGCAGGTTGCGAATTACCAACTGTCAATATTTCATTGAAGTAAATATCGGATTAATGAAAATCCGTTAAGGGATAATACTGGAAAACTATATTATAGATTTTTTGCTCTATCTTCCATCTCTATATAATTGAATTGAGACGATATTGTTGAATATTATGAATGTGCAATAATCTTTGTAAATTATATAATCACATTTTTGAATAGTAGATTTATGAATAATAAAAAGCAGAAATAAAATATGTAAGCAGTTTGACTATATTGTTTTTATCCTCTCATTTTAAGTATTTACATACGAGTTGCCAATATTATTAACTTGATTTAATAATATTGGCAACTTAACTTATTTCTACATATTAATGTATTATTTTGTAAGCTGATTTCTGTCTTCCATTTGAGGGGGTTCTTCCATCCATCTATGTTTAATCATTATTTCTGCACCCTCTTTTGAGAATTGAAATATATCTTTTGAAATAAGTCCAAGTTTAAGCTGTAAATCACTTCTCATACTATAAGTTGTACCTATAATATTGAAGGATATTGCTGAACTTGATATTAAACTGGTTATATACATCATGAGCTTATCAGTAAAAGGCGGATTAGTTGAATCTGTAGCTTTGCCTGCCCATGTACTTGGAGGTTGAATATCACTTTGCATCATTATATTACTTAATTCAGTAACAATTTTTTTTGATAACTCCTTACCTTGTATAAAATATTTTTTTACTTCGTTTTCTTTTGCGACTTGTGCAAATCCAGTCATCAGCTGCATCCCGAAAACGTTAGATTCGATAGCTTCGTTAAGATAACCAACTTCAATTGAATTTAATGAGCGTTTATCAGAAAAAACATTAAATCCACTCATATAGTTTTTATCTTCGATAAATTCTACTTGTTTTGGCATAGTTACATATGGTGGCCTTGTTAGTACACCTTTGCCTTGTAGATAGTTTGTTGTAATAACATAATATTTATCAGCGATGTCGTAGTTTAGCTTAAATATATCATGAACTTCTTTCATAAATGACATAGCTGAAAATATAGCAGAATGCTGAAAATTCAATTTTATTATCTGACGAAGATACATTATATGAAAAATATCATCAAATAGAGGAGTTGCTTCTCTTATAATATCTCGTTCATCAAATCCTATTGGAATAACGGCTTTTTCACTATTAAATACTTTCATAATTTCATTTTTAATATTTTGTGCTTCACTAATATAGGAAGTTAATATGCTTTGAGCTTCTTTATCGATTGTTTTTTCTTTCATTAAATCATACATTAATAAAGATGCGGATGTTGATTGATAAGTCATCCATAATGTGCCTAATTCTGATGAAGTTAATTGTACTTTTGCTTCTGTTGTCATCTTAATCCTTCTTTCTACTTAAATTAATAGTATCAAAATAGCAGGAATGTATAACTGAACTCTTTTTAATCGGGCTGTTTATCTTTATCTTAAATCGAATGATTGAATCTATAAATTTTGATGTTTTCCAATATATTATGATTCATATTAACTACCTAGATTTTGTACAAACAAAAGATTCAAAAATGGTTAAGTAAGGAAACTCAATTGGACACACTCCGGTTCTGCTAGTGCTTCAATCAGCAACTTTGCTAGCTTTGACAGTGGTTCTATCTTCACATATATGCCCTGTGTAGTTCTCTCTACAAAACCCTTTATACGCGAGCATTTTTGGACTAGTGTTTTTACTCCTACAGTTTGAAGCCCTGTGCCATGCAGCTTTATCATCCTGAACCAAGATATTAGGTTGTGGGTCATAAAAGCTAACCACAAGAAGCCATAGATTCCATAAAAGCTGCTTGTTCTTAAGCTTTTGATTCCATATACATTCTTAGCTGTCTTAAAGAAGGCTTCAATTGTCTGGCGTCCATTGTAAAAGTGAAATGCTTCAACTGCGGACATTCTAGCCTTGCTGATATTTGTGTGAAGTAAGGTATAGGTTAGTTCACCTTTGCTTCCTAATATCTGTACGAGTATCGTACGTAGATCGTTTTCGCTGCTAGGAAGTTCATAAACCCATGCTGCCTCATCAGCTTGCTCGTAGGAGTCAAAGGATACTTCGCTTGCTATGCTTGCTGCTTTTCTAGAAGAATATCCTTTAACAATAAATCTCAATCCTTTGACAGACATAAGTTTCTGGATATTCTTAAAGGCTCCATATCCGCTGTCTGCTCTTAGAATAACTCTGTTAACCTTAAGTTGTTCAGGTAGTTTAGAGCAGATAGAAGAAACTAAGCTATCCAATCGATCTTGGCAATGAACATTACCCGGATCCAGATAAAAATCCAATACCTCAGAATGCTCGCCAATAAAGGCGGCTGATACTTGATAACCGGTTTTACCACGTTTATGTGGGAAGTAGCCTTTTTCAGCAAATTCATAGGTCTTAGAGCTTGCAATCAACCCAGACTGGTCAATGTCTACTACAATATCAGAATCAGTGGAATTTGTATGGCTGTGATCTAAGAAAAGCTGGTGATGGATATCCCTAAATTGATCAATGCTTGTTTCATCCATACGATTTAACAACCGATTGATTTGAGATTGATCTGGGAACTGTTCCATATCAAGCATATTAGCAGCCAATGATTATGAGCCTAAGACTGAAGGCTTGCAATGGCTTGAAAAAATCAATATCTTTTGCAAATTGGATTAAAGAAACTAACCAAGTGGAAGTAGTCTCCACCTTGCAACTGCTGCTTGAAATTGCTATCCTATTCATAGGGTAATACCGCCTTTCAAAAGTTTGTTGTGGTAGACTAAACTATTCTGAAAAGCATTGGTATTACCCTCTTTGTATTTATTGGGCAATTTACCAAAGCAGATTTATCCAATTTTTATGTGCTTGTTTGTACAAAACTTAGGTAACTAACATTATACTTTTTATAGTATTCTTATATTTAAAAGAAATATGTGGACTTATGAGTGCAAAATGTCAAACACATTCTCACTGGTATTTATTTTTTTGATTTTTGCTAATACTATCATTACCTAAACATGAAAGAGGATAGGTAAACATGAGTAATAATGGAAGTAGTTTAGATAGTGTTTTGTGGAGTATCGCTATACCTGGATTTGGACAATTATTAAATAAAAAGTATATAAAAGGTATAGTACTAATTTTATTAGAATTTATTATTAATGTAAAAGCAAACATTAATACGCTAATAGTTTTAAGTTTCTATGGACAGACAGAACTTGCAGTTGAACAGGCAGATTATCGATGGCTAATGTTCTACCCCTGCGTTTATATTTACAGTATCTGGGATGCATATAGAGATAGTAGGGAAAATGTACCTCCTTTGTTAAGCATACCTTTTGCGATTTCAGCTTACGTGGAAACCATAGGTGTTATCTATTCAAAGACATTTAGAATTAATGGAGTATTACTTGGTCCAATATTCTTGCCTATGATATGTATATTTGTTGGATTAGGTTTAGGGTTTATAATCAGAAGTCTAATAATAAAAGAGATTCAAAAGCGCTAGGGACGGTTCTTTTTGCTTTTAAATACCTTAATATGTTATAATCTAACAGAGGTGGATAGTATGCCAAGACAAGCACGTATTCAAAGTCCGACTGATTATTACCATGTGATGATGCGCGGTAACAACAGAGAAAGTATATTCAGTACGGATGAGCAAAAGAGACTCTTTCTAAAGTCTTTAAAAACTCAGAGTGAAGATCATTTAATTGATATCACTGCATATTGCCTTATGGATAACCATGTTCATATTGTTGTTAAAGCTAATATGACTGATTTATCAAAAGCTATTAAGTGCATAAACATTAAATATGCTATGAGTTTTAATCAGAACCGAGATAGGATAGGACATGTCTTCCAAGATCGATTTAAAAGTGAGATAATAGAAGATGATAAATATTTGCTGCAAGTAATCAGATATATACACAATAATCCAGTTGCAGCAAAAATGGTAAAGCTGCCTGAGGATTATTATTGGAGCAGCTATAATGAATATATGAATGAGAATACAATTATAGAAAGCCAACAAAGACAGTTCGTTTTAGGATGCTTTTCGCATGATATAAAACAATTTTTAGAATTTCATAAACAGAAGGATAATAATGAGTATTTGGAAATAAAAGAAGATCTAGAGAAAGAACGATTAGAGAAAGCACAAGAAATAATATCAGCATACTTTACAAAAAAAGGACTGATTGATGCAAAGCAAGTTATTAAAGATCCAGTTAATCTAGAAGGAATAATCAGAGAGTTGTTACGGGGAAGCCAACTAACCCATAGACAGATAGCTAATCTTCTAGAAACTAGTAATAATATTGTACATAAAGTTAGTTTAATGCAGATTGAGCAGTAGGAAAGCAAAAAGAACCGTTCGAAACCACTGAAAAACGAGTCCTAAATAATCTCAAATAAACAATACAAGGAGTAATAAAAATGAATTTGTTAAGAAAATTTATGGTAGGAAGATATGGAAATGACCAACTTTCTATGGTTCTGCTTATATTCTCAGTTATATTGACATGGATAGCGAAGTTGGCAAGCCTTCCGCTTTTGGTAACTATAAGCTATATCCCCTTGGGAATATGTCTTTTTAGAATGCTATCAAAAGATGTTGCAAAGCGCAGAATGGAAAATTATAAGTTCTCAATACTTATAAGTCCTGCTTATTCATGGTTTAAGAAGAAACAGAAACGTGTAAAGGATTTTAGAACTCATAGATATTTTAAATGCCCAACTTGTAACGTTGATTTAAGGCTTCCAAAAGGAAAAGGTAAAATCACTATAACATGCCCTAAGTGCAATACTGATTTCTCAAGAAGAACATAGGCGGGGCTAGAGGGCTGGTCCCTCGCTGCTGAGTAAGGAGGTAAATAGTAATGATAAATGAAAACGAGTACAAGCTGAACATGGATACAAAATATGATTATCTTGAAGTTATAAGAGTTCCGGAAATCATTGAAAACTGCAAAGAAAAATGGTTTAATCAGACTCTATGTAAAGTGAATTCCTCTGTTTTACGACTAGGAATATTCGAGGGTGAATTCCACATGCATAAACATGACAATGATGATGAAGTATTTTTTGTATTAGATGGTGAGCTGTTAATGGAAAGTGAAAAAGGCAATTTTAAGTTGGGGAAGTATGAAGGAATATGTATTCCGAAGGGAACTATGCATAGACCGATCGCAAATATGAAGACGACAGTTTTAATGATTGAAAATGAGGGGATAAAACCAACCGGTGATTGATTCGTATACTTGAATACATAGAATATAAGTCAATAAATTTGGGGGCGCAACATGTCAGATCTACTTAGAAAATTATTTAAACCATATATTTTTTTAGTTGCATTAGCTGCTGTTGTTATATTTGTATATACTATTTTTTATTTGCCTTTTACCTGGACATGGCTTTCAATCCTATTTACCATCTTGTACATCGTCATAACAACAAGTGCAGTGCAAGTTTCTGAAAGCTATTTATTTTCAATGGATTTAGGATGTGCTTTATTGATATTGTTTTTCTTTGGTGTTCAGCCTGTAATCATTGCTGGGGTCATTTATCCGATTATTTCAGCAGTCATTTATAAAAAGAGGAAATTGACCACTAAGATTTTTAATATTAAAACATACTTTAATATTTGTTTGGAGATTTTGATTACATTTATTACATACCTATTTATCAGACGTTTTCAAGTAGATCTGCATACATTCGATGGAGTCAAAATTGTGATTACAGCAGGTTTGATACATATTTCTTCAAATATTATATTACTTTTCTTAGTGGATTCTTTTTATAATGGAGCTTGGAGGACGAATCATTTTGCACTAGCTCAAATAAAGATTGAGCTATATTCAATTGTCTTAAGCTTAATAATAATATATACATACTATAATGGAGAGGTTTTGTTGACATTTGCCATATTCTCATTAAATATTCCCTTTCATAGATTAGCTCAAATGAACTATTTATTAAAACAGCAGAATCAGGAATTAATTACTGACACACTGACTAAGGCGTATAATTTTAAATATTTTGAGGGTGTTTTAAAGAATAATATTGAAAGTAAAAGAGACCTTGCCTTGGTATTTATAGATATAGATGAATTCAAGGATGTTAATGATAAATATGGGCACTCCGCCGGTAATAAAGCAATCATTGACCTTACAAATCTGATAAAAGGAATTATTGGAGACAAATCCATACTTTGCAGGTTTGGTGGAGATGAGTTTTGTATAATAGTCGATGAGAGCGAGTTAGACAAAATTGAT
>MGOS01000071.1:39734-48184 GCA_001797185.1 Clostridiales bacterium GWB2_37_7 | reverse complement strand
TTAAGTATAGGAATATATATTACAAATGATAGCAGTGAAAGTATTCAGGCTATAATAGATAAGGCAGATACTGCTATGTATGAGGCTAAAAAACAGGGTGGACACAAAGTAGTAAAATGCAACATGTAATCTGTGATACGAACTATGAGGGCTAAAAAGCAATCTATAAGGTATTATTTAACCTTGCAGATTGCTTTTTCAACAATGATTAATTAGCAAGAGGCAGCTCCACATTAAAGGTGGTGCTTTCATTTGCAACACTTTTTGCAGAGATTTTCCCCCTGTGCTGTTCTATTATTGTTTTGGCGATAGATAGCCCAAGGCCATAGCCGCCGCTCCTTCTTCCACGGGATTTGTCTATGCGGTAAAATCGATCAAAGATTTTCTCTAAATGTTCTTCTGGGATGCCTTCTCCGGTATTGGTCACAGACAGGAGCAGGCTATTGTGTGATTTTTTTAGTTCTATGTTTACAGTTCCATTTCTGTTTGTATATTTGATGGCATTATCCAGTAGAATCATGATCACCTGTTTTATTTGTTCGTTGTTACCGTATGTTTTGAGGTCGGGCTCAATATCATCCTTGAGGTTTATCTGATTTTCAAAAAGCACAGCTTCCATTGTCAAGGCTACGCTTTCCACTGCTTTACTTAAATCAAAATCCATATATACCATTTTCATATCTGAGTAATCCAGCTGAGTCAGATACAACAGGTCATTTGTCAGCTTGGTCATTCTTTCAACTTCGGACTTGATGTAATAAAGCCATTTTGCATGTTCGCTGACATCCTCATCATTGGATAAAAGAACATCTACATTTGTATTAATAACAGTAAGAGGTGTCTTAAGCTCATGTGACGCATCCGCAATAAATTGCTTCTGCTTCTCAAAGGACTCCTGAACCGGCTGTATTGCTTTATTTGCAAAAAATCTACTGATAATGAAAATAAAAATTAACATAATTGATGCTACTATTAGAAATGTGTAGATCAGATTATTTAGAATGCCTTGCTGTGAAGATATATCCAAAAACACAATTCTGTATCCATCAACATAGGGTTTTATTGTATATGCCCAGTAGTTACCTTCAAGCTTAAAATTTCCTGTCTGAATACCTTCGGATATTGCTGTATCTTTTGCAGCTTCATAAAATTCATATTCCATATCAAATACTGAAGAAATTTCGACAGTGTTCCATTGTTTATCTGTTATCAAAGCAAAAGAAACAGAACGACGAGGTGGAGGGGGGTTGTCAAAATCAGGCTGGGACATGGGCGGGTTTCCCTTTTCTTTCCGATTGGACTCGGATATCCTGCCCAGCTCCAAAGTAATATCTGAATAGACATTGTTATATGTTATAAAATAAATTGATGTAAAAGCAATAAGCATCATAACCGAAATAATGACCATATTGAGAATAAGAAATTTATTCCTAAGTCTTTTAAACACCTAGCTTTTCACCTCCAAAACATATCCTACTCCCCGTATTGTGTTTATTGTCACTTCTGATTCTAAAAATGCAAGTTTCTTTCTTAAAAATGAAATATAGACCTCCACATGATTGTGTTCAACTTCGGCATCAAAGCCCCATAGCTTTTCAATGATTAATTCTTTTGATGCAACTGCATTCTTACGTAGAATTAAAAGCTCTAATAGTTCGCTTTCCTTTAATATAAGCTTCACATCTCGGGCTTCCTTTGATAGTTTAAGGATTGCAGGATTTAATTCGATGTCACCAAATTTCAGCGTATTATCAGGTAATACTTCGCCTTTTCGTCTGGACAAAGCTCTAATCCTCGCCAACAGCTCTTCTGTTGCAAAGGGCTTGGCCAAATAATCATCTGCTCCGCTGTCAAGGCCGATTACTTTATCAGAAATCTCTCCTCTAGCCGTAAGCAGTATTACAGCTGTAGCAATCCCTTCTTTGCGGATATTTCTTAATATACTTATACCATCCAGCTTCGGCAGCATGATGTCTAAGATAATCAAATCATAAATATTGCTAAGTGCATTATCCAGTCCAGCTTCTCCATCATAGACTGAGTCTACAGTAAAATTATTTTTTATTAATATCTGAGTCAAAGCCTCTGCCAAGTGGAGCTCATCTTCTACCAATAAGATTCTCATTATTTACCTCCGTTTTAGCGTCTTTACCGTATTATATCATAGCGAACCTTTAATAAACCTTAAATATTTAATGTGATCATTTAAGGTTTGTTTAAGGTTCAGTCTATAAAATGAAATCATGAAAGCCATGACTGAAATACATAAACAAAGAGGTGAATGAAATGATCGAAGTTTTTAATAGGCATGAGAAAAAGTTCTTAATTGACACTGAGACATATCAAAGCATAAAAGATAAACTGTTGTACCATATGGAGTTTGATGCACACAACAAGAATTGTGAATTCTATACGATTAGCAACATTTATTACGATACCGATGACAATCATTTAATAAGAAATTCGTTATCAAGACCTAAATATAAAGAAAAGCTGCGTTTGAGAGCATATGGAATTCCTGAAAGCAATGGAAAGGCTTATATGGAGATTAAGAAGAAGGTTTGTGGGCTGGTTAATAAAAGAAGAACAGCAATTAGATTAAATGAAGCCTATGAGTTCGTAAATAGTGGTAAGAAGCCAGAAATAAAAGATTATATGAACAGGCAAGTTATAAATGAAATAGAGTATTTCCTTAACATTTATGAACTTAAGCCTAAGCTATATTTAGCCTATGACAGGATGGGGATGTTTGGTAAAGACAACCGAGGCTTGAGAATAACCTTTGATAACAATATAAGAACAAGAAGATATGACCTGATGCTTGAAAACGGAGATTTTGGAGAAAAGCTGCTGCAAAAAGACCAATATCTTATGGAAATCAAAGCAGAAAACAGCATTCCGGTATGGCTGACAAAAATGCTTTCTGAATATAAGATTTACAGCACAAGCTTTTCAAAATACGGAAAAGTACATCAAAAAGAATTAATGGAAAATTGCAAATTGAAGGGAGAATCATATTTATGTTCGAAACAATATTCAACTCAGCAGCTGCTGGCGTCACACTATCTTTATCCAGTGCAATACTAACAATCGTGGTGTCCATATTATTAGGTGGACTTATCAGTTTGACTTATATCAAGACCTGCGACAAAGCAGGGTATTCTCAGAATTTTTCTCTGACTCTTATCCTGATACCCGCTGTTATTGCAGTGATTATACTGCTTATCGGCAGCAACATCGCTAGAGCCTTTAGCTTGGCAGGAGCCTTTGCTATCATCAAATTCAGAAGTGCCCCTGGCGATCCAAAGGACATCGCCTATGTGCTTTTCACAATGGCAGCAGGACTTGCTTGCGGAGTAGGAGCTTATGCATATGCCGTTTTGTTTACTGTACTACTCTGTTTGGTAATGTTCATACTTCATCTGGTAGACTTCGGTGCAAAAAGAACTTCAAATAAATTGCTTAAAATCACCATTCCGGAGGATTTAGATTATGAGGGTGCCTTTGACGAGGTATTCGACAAACACACCACAGGCTATGAGCTTAGAAAGGTAAAAACTACTGATTTAGGAAGCCTTTATGAACTGGTTTATACCATAACTATGGGCAATGAAGTGAGTCAAAAGGAATTTATAGATGCACTGAGGTGCAGAAATGGAAACCTGAATATTGTATTGTCTATGAGCGCCGAAACATCGGAGTATTAGAAAAAGGAGGAATGTAAAATGAACAGGAAATCTATATATTTAAAATTGTTGGTGATTCTATTATTTTCAACTTTTTTAGTTGGCTGCAGCACCAATTCTGCATCACAAATAGACACTGGAGTTCAATCAAGCTTAATAGCAGAGGAAAATGTAAGCACCCTTATAAGTGATATAGTTACTTATGACAATGATGATTATTACAGTGATTGGAAAAATGAAAATCCGAATTATATTGAGCTGAATGGGACGGCCGCCCAAATAAAAGGCTCAGGGGTAGAAGTGAAAGATAGCAGGATAACAATAACAAAGGCAGGCGTGTACGTGCTTAGCGGCAAATTGAATAATGGCCAAATCATTGTGGATGTACAAGATAAAGGGATTGTTAGACTGGTTCTAAATGGAGTAGAGATAAATAGTGCTGACAATGCACCGATATATGTAAAGAATGCAGGAAAGACCATCCTTACTTTACAAGATGGAACTGAGAACTTTATATCCGATGGAGCAAAATATGCACTTGAAGCTGCTTCTTCAGATGAGCCCAATGCAGCAATCTATAGTAAAGATAGTATAACCATAAACGGAAACGGCACAGCAACTGTTCGTGGAAATTATAATAATGGTATTACAAGCAAAGATGACTTAAAAATCACCGGTGGTAACATTAAAATATACGCAACAGATGATGGATTAATGGGACGAGATGCGGTAGTCGTTAAAGACGGGAATATATCTATCGAAGCTGGCGGTGACGGAATAAAATCCAGCAATGATACCGATGCTTCCAAAGGATTTATAGCCATTGAAGGAGGCAGCTTTGACATAAAATCAGGAAAAGATGGATTTCAAGCTGAAACATCTCTGCTAATAAACAGTGGAACCTTTGTCATTACCTCGGGTGGAGGCAGTACAAACACTTCAACATATACAATAGCAACGGAAGAGCAAAGTGCAAAAGCAGTGAAGGCTTCTACAGAAATTGTAATTAATGGAGGAACCTTTAACATGGATTCCGCTGATGATGCCATACACAGCAACGGCAACGTTGCGATAGCCGGAGGGGATATTACTATTACGGCAGGGGACGATGGCATTCATGCAGATTCAGCTATAGTGGCAGAAGGAGGAAAAATTAATATTGCAAAAAGCTATGAAGGAATAGAAAGTTCAATAGTAACAATTGCTGCCGGTGAGATTTATATTGTTGCCAGTGATGACGGAATCAATATAGCAGGCGGCAATGATGGATCAGCTGTAAACGGGCGACCTGGACAAAATAGCTTCAGTACCTCCAGTAACAATAAGCTGAACATAAGCGGTGGATATGTCGTTGTTGATTCTACCGGCGATGGATTGGACTCAAACGGATCAATATATATGAGCGGCGGTACAGTGCTTGTAAGCGGTCCAACAGCCAACATGAATGGTGCGTTAGATTATGACGGAGTATTTGAAATAAGCGGTGGATTTCTTATCGCTGCAGGAAGCTCAGGAATGGCACAAGTACCTTCTGAACAATCCACTCAAAATTCCATACTGATGTACTACCCACAAGTACAGCAGGCAGGTGTCATAGTTAATCTGAAAGATAGTACAGGAAAAACAATCGTGACCTTTGCACCAAAAAAGGAATATCAGTCTGTTGCAATTAGTTCACCCGAGATTAAAAAGAATACCGCATATACACTTTACTCAGGCGGAGCATCAACCGGCAGCGGCAATGACGGTCTTTATACGGATGGAGAATATAAGGGTGGAGCAAAGATTGTAGACTTTACCGTTTCAAAATCTGTAACATGGATGTCGGAGACAGGCGAAACAACCGCTAAAAGCTTTAGGCAAGGAGGCGGTAAAGGTCCGGGAATGGGAGAAAGACCCAATCGGCCTGAAAAGGGAACACCGCCTCCAATGAATCAGTAAAGAGTTTCAAGGCAATAAATTACAAATCGTCATAAAATCTTCATAATTGTCAGTTAGAATGATAATATAAAATAAGGCAGCTTGGCATAAGCTTGCTGCTGATAATGAAGGTGGTTGGGAAAATGAAAAAACTTAAGGAAATATTCGATAATTTCTTAAAAAAGCTAGCGAAAGCAAATCAAGACCAGTTTGGAAATGAAAGGCTGGACTGTTGTAACTTAGAACGACCGAGCACAAATAAAAAGTAAAAGAATGCAGAGGATTTCTGTAGTACGATAAAACAGGCAGATATTGAATCCAGCCTGTTTTTCATTGTTCAAATCATTAAAGGGAGTCTTTAATGCAATGCTCACGAGTAAAATCAATGAATAGAGCCTCGTGAATTACCTCCTGATAGTATAATTTAAGAAATATCTCCACAAGAACTTCATATTAGCTTGATAGAATTAAGCTAGGTAGAAGGTAATTAATATCCAAAAGTTACAAAAATAAATGAGTGAGGTGTATAATAAATGGAATATATTACAGAAAATTGGTGGTATCTGCTTCTAGTGGCTGGATTTGGATATATGATGTTAAAAGGAGGCGGCTGCTGCGGTGGCGGACACTCTCATGGCGGTCATAATCATAATGGACATAATGGACATAATGGGCAGCATGGTTCTAATCAAGTGAACAATAAGATAGATATGGTTATTGATCCTGAGTGTGGCATGTATATAA
Organism: Clostridiales bacterium GWB2_37_7; assembly: GCA_001797185.1. GTDB lineage: Bacteria > Bacillota > Clostridia > Lutisporales > Lutisporaceae > GWB2-37-7. The sequence continues at coordinate 41,834 of MGOS01000071.1, read as the reverse complement.
ATCCTGAAACAGCAATTAAGCAAAACATTGATGGGAATACATATTATTTCTGCAGCGAGAATTGTAGGAGTAGTTTTTTGAATAAACAACAAAAAATTTAAGGAAAGAACTTTTAAGGTGGCAGAGGTGACTACGAAGTGAAAGAAAATGAAAATCATAAAAATAAAATTACCATACTACTAAGCATCTTCTTTATTTCAGTCTCGTTGTTTATATATCAAGTAGTATTGACTAGATTGTATTCAGCATCCTTTTCATATCATTATGTATTTTTGATTACTTCATTGGCTATTTTGGGTCTGGGAATAGGTAGTATTTTGGCATATAAGCTTAGAAAAAAGACTGAAATCGCTAGTATCGAGAAAGAAATTGCAAAACAATCATTCAATCAAGAATATATTAAGGAGCAAGTAATTAAAGGTTCAATTATTCTTGCACTAAGTTATATTGCAGTTTTTGCTTTAAATTATCTTCTACCTAATGTAAGCAGCCTGCTTACATACATTATTCTGGGTACCATGCCATTCGTGATTGGAGGATATTTGTTCTCCATACTCTTTACGGAGTTTTCAGGTATCAGCGGAAAGCTGTATTTTGCGGATCTGATTGGTTCCGGTACTGGAAGCGTAGTAGTTATTTTACTTCTAAATAATTCAGGGATGTTCAGAACTGTTGTATGGTTAAGTATCATAGCTATAGTACCTGCTCTGATTTTAACTTCAGCTAATAAAAGAATCAAAGCTATAGGGTATATTTTACCTCTTATTTTTATTGCAGGCTTATTATTACCTCAACAATATATCAGCAATATTGAGAAAAACTTTAACGGTATATTGAACAACCCCGGAAAAACCATAGGAAGAATAAAAGAGGCGGGTATGTCTCCCAAAATAGTTTTTTCCAAATGGAATGCATTTTCACGTACCGATTTAATTGAAATTTCAGAAGATCCTGATGAAATGATATTGACTTTAGATGGATCAGCGAATGCTCCAATGTATAAATTTGACGGAGATGCTGAAAGTCTTGAAAAATTCAAGGCAGATATAGGATTTCTTCCTTTTATGTTAGGCAGTAACAACAAAACATTATTAATCGGTCCGGGCGGCGGTAGGGATGTCTTATATGCACTTGCAGGGGGCAGCAAGGACATAACAGCAGTGGAAATCAATACATCCAGTATTGATGCGGTTAAAGCCTTTGGAGAGTATAACGGGAATATTTACAACAGACCTGAAGTGAAGGTATTTGGGGAGGATGGAAGAAGCTTTGTCAGAAAATCCAGAGATCAATATGACCTGATATTTTTGTCTCTTGTTATGACAAATTCCTCTCAAGGTATGGGCTATGCTTTGTCAGAAAACTATATATATACTGTTGAAGCAATCGGAGATTACCTAGATCACCTTAACGATAACGGGAAAATCGCTTTTCTGGCTCATGATGAGGAAGATCTCAGTAAAATAGTGGCAACTGCCATTCAAGCGTTAGAGTATGAAGGCATACCAGTAAAGGATGCTCCAAAATATATTTCAATATTTGCAAAAAAAATGCCTCAGGAACACGGCGGAGCACAATTGCACAATCCTGTGGTAATTATTAAAAAGGAACCCTTTAATGAAGAAGAGAGTAAAAATCTGATTGAAATAGGAGAGGAAAATGGCAGCGCACCATTGTATGCACCTCTGGTTTTTGAGCAGGGGGTGTTGAGCCATATCAAAGAGGCACATATTTCATTGGCAGATTATCTTGACGGCTTCAAAACCAATGTAACTCCAGCTACTGACAATAGGCCATACTTCTATAACTTTGGTAAAGGTGTTCCCGTAACATTAATATTTATTCTGTTGGTAGTAATAATTGGCGGTATGATACTGTTTGCACCATTCGCTGTAAAGAAAGGGAATTTCAAGCCTACTATTTACTTCAGTCTGCTAGGTATAGGCTTCATGCTGATAGAGGTTCCATTGATACAAAAATTTATATTGTATCTTGGACATCCGTCGTTGGCTTTTACGTATGTACTAGCAGCACTTTTGATTGGGTGCGGTATAGGCGGGTATTTGAGCAACAGCAAATTATTCAATAGAAGTTTAAAAG
>MGOS01000071.1:8049-39706 GCA_001797185.1 Clostridiales bacterium GWB2_37_7 | reverse complement strand
TGTTGTAGATATTATTTTATTGCTGTCTCTTGAACTTATATTCCAAGGTACGTCAGCCTTTGGCCTCATAGGCAAGATTATTGTCGCATCACTTATCATGCTGCTTCAGGGATTTTTTATGGGGATGCCCTTCCCTAGAGGGCTTAAACTGATAGGAGAAAGCGGAAAGGGAGAGAACGTACCGGTAATGTGGGGTATAAATGGCGTAACATCGGTAATCGGCTCTGTTTTGTCCATAATTTTATCTATGACCCTTGGATTTACAGGTGCATTGATAGCAGGGGCTGTGGTCTATTTAATTGTTAGCTTATTTATTGATCTATAGATGTATATAAATTGGATAAATCGTAATTGTGAGGAGGTGAAGAACGGTAGTTAATATTGCGGCATAATCAAGGACAAAATCGAAATCAGGAGACCAATCATTTGCTGTAAGCAGATTGAGGATAGAAAGGGGGAAGTTTAATGGGCTGTTGTGGTGGAGGTTATCATGGAAATAACCACGAAAATCAAAATAATGATAGCAACGGGTATAGTAATCCCGGTTCAAGAGTAGCAATCATTATTGGCGTATTAGCACTGGCTGGAGTAGTATTATATTTTATAAAATAAAAAAGTGGGGCTAATATGGATTTGAGGCATTGGCAGGAAGATGTCAGTGGAAGTAATGTCCTCCATCTTCCTGTCATCATGCATCATATAGGGGAAAGAGAGGGGTATAATGGAAATTTTGTTTTATGTATCTGGCATTCCCGTTCACTTTTTCGGTGTGATGATTGCACTGGGAATACTGGGCGGTTTGGCTGTCGCTTATTTTGAGGTAAAAAGAAAAAAGCTTAATGTAGATAAAATGTTTGATTTAGTTATATATTCAATTATTGCTGCGGTAGTCACTGCCAGATTGTTTTATGTGCTTTTTTATGATTTATCCTATTATATTAATAATCCCCTAGACATCTTTAAAGTCTATGAAGGCGGCTTATCTATACATGGAGGATTGCTGGGTGCCTTTGTTTTTGCAATATTCTACGTAAGAAAACATAAATTAAGCTTCTTTAAATATGCGGATGCATTAGCACCGGGCATTATTTTGGGGCAGGGTATAGGCAGAGTTGGCTGCGATGTATTCGGCAAGGTGATGACTGTACCTTATGCATGGGGAATAGAGCGTCAAGGGCAATTGCTGCATCCAGCGCAAGTATACGAATTTCTATTAAACTACCTGGTCTTTTTCATCTTGTGGCGAAACCGTAAAAGTATCAAATATGATGGACAACTCTTTATATGGTATATAATACTGTTCTCTATTAATAGAAGTGTAGTTGAGTTATTCAGATATAATCCTGCGGTGGCAGGCTGGTTTTCAATATCCCATCTACTGAGCGTACTGTTCATAGTAGGTGCACTTATAACTATGTTTGTTATTAGAAAGAAAAGAATTGATAGTAGTGAATTAATAAAAGAAAATACATCCGTTCGTATTTTGGATTGGATAAAAGATATATTGATTACGTTAGTACTGGTTGCCGTGTCACTGGTAGTTTTTTACACGATTCAATCTTAAGACTGTTTTTCTGATTCCTATTGAATAATTGTTACAAAGCTTCACAAGTCTAAATAAATAATAAATTTCCATATATTCTACATAATTCCTTTATTAGCTCTTCATAATGTACTGATATTATTGAAATATAGGAAATATAAATGGTATGATGAACAGATTAAGATCAGATATTTAATAAGCGGCTTAAGCCGCTTATTTTTTCGGTTTGTCATCTTCATAGGTTCTTCAAATTCATTTGCTATTATTTAGCTGTGAGGCGAACATGTAAAGTTATGGAGGTGTAAAATAGTGCATTTATTGTATGAAAATGCATATGGGTTGTGGGGGTCAGTTATTTTTAATATTCTTATTTTTAGCGCTTTTACCTTTTCGGCGTTTAAACCGACGACCAAAAGAGATTGGCGAACATTAGGTGCTTTTACGGCATTTATGGTGGCGCTATTCAGTGAAATGTTTGGGTTCCCACTTACAATTTATTTTTTAACATCAGTTTTGGGGAACAAGTACCCAGTTCTTGATCCATTTACACATTTGAACGGACATTTGTGGGTAGCAATTACAGGTGGCTCAACTATTGTATATTCAATATTGCATCCTCTTAGCAATATTCTAATATACAGCGGTCTTATCGTGATTGCGATTGGTTGGAGAGCAATACATTCGGGGAATGGTGAGTTTGTTACACATGGGATATACAGGTTTGTGCGGCACCCACAGTACACCGGATTTTTATTAATGATTATTGGATTTCTTGTACAATGGCCGACGCTTATTACCCTGGTGATGGCACCAATTTTGTTAGTTATGTATGCAAAGCTTGCAAAAAAAGAAGAAAAAACAATGATCGACCAATTTGGAGAAAAATATATAGAATACAGTAAAAAAGTACCGGCTTTTATCCCTTCAATGCGAAGAAAATATATAGTAAGGTGAGTGAGTGCAATGGGTTATAGTAAAAAAACAGGATTCAAAAGGATAGCTATATTTATCGTAGCGCTAATATTTGGACTGACTTTGTTATTTGGTGCTGCATCGACTTATTTGAGTAGTAAGGCAGAGACAAGAGCAGCTGAAGGCTTATTTGATCAAAACAGTGCAGTACAGCCTAATAAAGAAATACCAGAAGGGCAGCCGGGTAATACAAATTTTTTAGCAAAGTATATGACATTCAGTCAGGCTAATAATATTGATATTATCGTGAATTACACAAGTCCGGTGAATAAAGACATGGACACTCTTACTTTTGATATTACGATTGATACACATTCTGTTGATTTGACTAAGTATGTAGATATAAGAAAATTTGTAGAGCTGCGAACTGATGCAGGAATTAAAATCAGTGACGGATTTGAATGGGACTTGGAAAGCGGTGAAGGTCACCATATCGGCGGTGTTTTGAAAATAAAGAATGACATTAATGGAAGCCCTATTATTGATTCTGATACAAAGTCATTTAAATTAGTGTTTAAAAACATCGGAGATACCGGCGAATCTGAGCACGTATATGAGGGAGATATGCTAAAATAGTAAGAATAGAAAGCTAATCTTAATCCATTTAAGAAAAGAAGGAGATTAGGGGGTAGTATATGTTAACATCAATATATCTGATGGCTTTTTTTGCAGGGCTGGTCTCTTTCCTGTCACCCTGCATCATTCCGATGATTACAGTATATTTCAGCCTGATTACAGGTATGTCTGTTGAGGATCTTAGAAAAAAAGGAAAAAGCAAAGCAATCAGATTAAAAATCATAATAAATACACTTTTATTTATTGCAGCGTTTACCATTGTTTTCTCCGCTGCTGGTGCGGCGTCGGGCAAGGCTGCGAGCTTTATTAAAGAAAATGTTATCATATTCAATATTATCGGTGGGATTATGGTAATTTTTCTCGCACTTAAGCTGCTTGGCTTTTTTAATGCCATATCCTTAAAAATAAACGCCTTGGACGGTTTATCTAACAGCATCAAAGCGAATGCTGCCTTAAGTTATCTTACAACATTTTTAGTAGGTATATTCTTTGCAATTGCCTGTTCACATTGTATAGGACCTTTATTGTATTCAATGCTGATATTCGCAGGAAGCACAGGTTCAACTTATACTGGTATGGCAGTTATGTTCATGTTCTCAATGGGTCTCGCAGTACCGTATTTATTGGTTGGAATTGCATTTGGAAAATCAATTAACTTTATAACGAGAATGATGAAATATCAAAAGCTTATTTCTTATATAACAGGCGCAGTGCTTCTTTTATTTGGAATCCTACTACTATTTAACAAGTTTACTTTAATTGTAGAGGTCTTATATAAGATTATTCCTTTTAAAAGTTCTATAGGAATGTAAAAAATCTTCATAGTATCCACATAAGTCATCAATATACTAGATAAATAGGATATTCCAAAACTCAAAAACATCAGATGACATTGCAATGCTGAAGCAGAACAAGATAGTCATATTGTACCTATATCAGGTAATAAAGAAGATCAGTATATCATTTAAGAAATGAATTATCATCGTAGAATTGCATAGTCATCTGTTAATCAAAGTGTTGGTATAACTGTACTGACACTTTGCCCTTATTTAAAGCATAGGATTCCTATAAGTTTGTATGTAAAATGCTTTTTAGGATAAAAATTTTGGAATTTATCTATAGTGTTTGTAGCCTTTAGGAGAGGAGTTAATTAAGGTGAATCAAAAGATACTGGTTGTTGATGATGAAGTTAATCTATTAAAGGTTGTAAAAGATTATCTTACCATCGAGTCCTATGAGGTTTACACGGCAGACCGTGGATGTAAGGCTATAGAACTCTTTCATGAAATAGATCCGGATTTTGTAATTCTGGATTTAATGCTTCCGGATATATCGGGTGAAGAAATCTGTAGGCAAATTAGAAAAGAATCCGATGTACCTATACTTATTCTTACTGCAAAGAATTGTGAAGATGATAAGGTTGCTTGCTTGTATATTGGTGCAGACGATTATCTGACAAAACCTTTTAGTCCACGGGAGCTTATAGGAAGAGTAAGAGCCATTCTTAGAAGGACAAGCGGTAGTTCTACCGCATCTGATATTTTAGAGTTCAATGAAAATGATTTATATATTGACATTCCTAAGCATATTGTTAAAAAGGCCGGTGAAATTGTAAATTTAACACCTAGTGAGTTTAAGATAATGTCAACTCTGGCACAAAATCCGCACAATGTGTTTACAAGAAATCAACTGGTTAGCCTAGCTCTTGGGTATGATTTTGAAGGCTATGATCGCACTGTAGACACACACATTAAGAATTTAAGACAGAAAATTGAAGATGATGTGAAGGAACCTCGATATATAGTTACTGTGTACGGAATCGGATATAAGTTTGAAGGTGGTAAATATGACTGGAATAGCCAAGCAGTTAAGTAAATACTTCATTACTGTAACAATGATGTCCATTGTTTTTACAACAATCATCTCGAATATGGGCATAAACTTCTTTTTCTCAAGTTATATCAAAGAGTCCAGGAGCAGAAATGATTTGAAGATTGTCCAATACGCAGAGCAAGTATATGGGAATAACAAAGGCTTGGATTCAGAATCACTTATGATAATTATGCATTATGCCTATAGTGAAAATGTTACAGTACGATTAAAGGATATGCAGGATAAAGTGATCTGGAGCAGCAGCATACCTGAAGCAATGCATGATTTGGTGGGATTGAATGGCGGCAAGAACAACGGCATAGCTTATAGAAGTTATCCCTTTAATTATCAAGCCAACAGGATTGGAACAATTGAGGTAGGAAGACCTGAAAGTATTATATCTTCTATTGAGGACAAGCAATTCTTAATTACTATTAATAGTGTAATTGCAGTAGCTTTGCTTTTTTCAATTATAATAGCAAATTTATCTAGCTCACATATAGCTAGAAGGTTTTTAAAACCCATTTATATGTTAAAAGAAAATGCAAAGTTGATTGAAAATGGGAAATATAAAAAACTACATGAGGTTAGAACAAATACTTATGAGCTGCACGAATTATCCGTATCGGTGAAAGAGCTTGCTGAAAAACTGGAATACCAGGCCGACTTAAGAAAACGGATGACGTCGGATATTGCTCATGAGCTAAGAACTCCGGTTGCCATTGTTCAAAGTCATATTGAGGCATTTATAGATGGAGTATGGGAACCGAATCAAGATAAGCTAAGTATTGTACTTAGTGAAATATCCAAGCTAACAAAGTTGATTACAGATCTTTCTGACCTATCAGGTATTGAAAGTGATGAAATAACACTCTATAAAAGCGAGATTAACCTGTCGACACAGCTTATCACCACTTTAGATAGCTTTGAGCCGCTATTTATTAGCAAAAGCATTGAAATTGAAAAGAATATACAAAGTGAAATTAAATTATTAGGTGATGCAGACCGTCTAAATCAAGCATTTGTAAATATATTGTCTAATGCGTACAAATACACAAAAGAAGGTGGAACGGTTAAAGTTTGCTTAGAGAAGTTGGAGGATATGATTCGAATCACTGTTGAAGATACAGGAATAGGCATATCAAAAGAAGATATTAAGCATGTATTTGAAAGATTTTATAGGAGTGATCTATCCAGAAATCGTGGAACTGGAGGGACCGGTATCGGACTTACAATAACCAGAGCATATGTTGAAGCCCATGACGGTATTATTCGGATTGAAAGTGAAGAAGGTAAGAGGACGAAAGTAATAATTGAATTTGGGATATAGAATTATGAATTCTCCATATAATCTTCATAAGGAATATATATGATTAGCATTGATCTAATGATGAATTGTTAAGACAATAGAAAAGTGATGAAATAATGGGTAATGAAAAAATATTGTTTAAGATTGTTATTAAAATTAATTGGGAGGACGATAATAATGGAAGTTAAGATAGCACATGAGGCTGAACAATACATTAAAAAGAATGGGCAAGCTGTTATGGTCCAATTAATTGCGATGTCCGGATGTTGTGGGGGTGCTGCACCGATGCCACAGATTCAACTAGGCTCACCTAAAGATTTATCTGGTTATATTAAAACCGAAATAGGGGATATCACTGTATTTGTTGATGTAAAAGTAGATATGACTAAGCAGATTAACATATTTTTAGGAAAGCTTTTATGGCTGGCAAAATTGCAAGTTGAGCTTATTTAATCATAGGGGAGATTGGAAGACGCTTAATTCTAATTTCTTCATAAGTACTTCACATTAAGAGTTTTTAATTTCAATAAAATAAATGTCTTCTGGATCAATGAAGACATAACGGAGGGTTCAATATGAATAGCCATGGCGATAACAATGAAAAACAAGATTCACATAAGCATAGTTCATTAAAGCATGCACTGCATATGGGTCTTTGCTGTGGATTACCTATAGTTATTATAGCGTCATTGCCTTTTATAGCTAGATATAGCCCTGCAACCAGCGGAATACTTGGATTGATAGCACCATTTTTATGTCCTATAATAATGCTTTTTATGTTGCCAATGATGTTTAAAAGAGATAAAAAAGAGAGCTTTTGTGATCATAAAAAGGAGAATCAAGACGATAATCAAATACTTGAATTAAATAAATCTGCAGAGTGATTTAATACTAAAATAATAGAGAAGTTCTAATTGAAGAGTCCTTCCGCTAAAATTATTAAGGTAATTTTAGCAGAAGGACTCTTTTTAATAGATCTCATTCGTATTTATTCACCGCATTTAATATTAGTGGGAATCTAACTGGGGTGAATCGCATATCTAGCTTTATGGAAGGTACAATTTTCGTATTTCTTCTAAATTTGCATCTTTAATGTTGTCAACTACTTCAACTACGCCTAAAATGTAATCGCCTATTAGGATTGCATAGCCACCAACATTTGGGGGAATAAGCTCAATTGAATTTATACCCCTCTTACCCATAAAAGAAGTGATTTTCTCTCCTGTATTCATATCTAGAATATAGTACTGTCCTTGCGCATTATCGAAATCGTTTAAATCAAAGGTTAGCTTAGTTTTCCCGCTGTTGCTTGTAACAGCTATCAATGGCAGCAATTCATAGCCAATGCCTTTAAACGTCACAATTTGATCTTTTCCATTAACTAGAGCCTTATTGATTAATATTTCAGTTGGAATTTGTGATAGATCACTACCATATATACTAGGCTGGCTTGGTTGACTTGAATCCCCATCTTTTGGAGATGATACAGCTGGATCCGTCTTTGATATATTTATGGTGTCCAGATTATCTACAACTTTTATTACACCGCTTATCATGCCCATCCAGCAGCTAAAATTTATATCTTTATTCCCTGGAGTAAATTCTTTAATATTCTTCCCCTTTTTTATTTTCCACTCAAGATTCAAGTCTCGCGCAACAAGCGCATTATTACATGAATTCATTTCTTTTCCATCAATTACCCACTTAACAGGCGTTCCCTTTTGTACATAAAAAGTATTAGGTGTGTAGCCATTGTTATCAGCAGTCATATTTATAACCTGAATCCCGTCCTGTAAAGTAGCTTTTGCAACATATGTATTTGAAGAAGTACCTGAATTGTCGGCTATTGGCGTAATAGGATTAATATTTATACCTGCAAGTGCAAGACCCCTGTTTCCCATGATTAAGCCAAGAACGATGATAAGCACGCCACTAAATTTAAGTATTTTTTTAGTATAACCTTTACTCAAAAGCCCAGATACTGCGCCAAATGTTAGCATAAGAGGTACGGTTCCTATAGAAAATGCGAACATGGCTAAGGCACCTTTTCCTGCACTTCCTGTACCCAGAGCAAAAAGCTGCATAGTTTGAAGAGGGCCACAAGGCATAAATCCATTTAATAGACCAACAATAAATGGAGATCCAGACTTATTTTTTGCTTTGCATGCAAATTGAGGTAATTTAATATGAAATTTCCTAAAAGCACTAAGACCTGTCATATTTAAACCCATTATAATCATGAATACGCCAGCAAATATTTGCATAGCTGATTTTGCAATAATTGAAAGTGAAAATACTGAACCAAGGGCACCGATTATCCCCCCAAGAATGGTGTAAGAAACAACTCTACCAGAATTATATAAAATTGCAGGTTGAATAGCTTCAAATTTGCTTGTGCTATTTTTTGATAAGGTTTGAGAGAGCATAATTCCGCCGCACATACCCACGCAATGGATTGATGTAAAAACACCTACTACGAAAAGAACTGCATAGGAGGCATTCGTAAGCTTTGCTTCCATATCGAAACCACTAGTATTTAAGCCAAGCAAAACGATAGCAGCTGCAGCAATAAGAATTCCCATGAATCTTAAGTCATTAGAACTCTGTGTGCTGTATCCAGCACGTTTTATAGCAGCTTTAATTTTGTATAGGTTACATAATTCACTATCATACTGAACTTCAGCAAATTGTCCACTATAGCTAGCTTTTGCATACTTTACCCCATATAATTGTTTGATAGCTTTCTCAACGCGATATTCGCAAGAGGTACAGGTCATTTCATACACTTTGATTTTTCCGTTTCTAATACTCATTGTTATCCTCCTAATTGCACTTATAAGATAAATAGATCTACACTTTATAACTCATTATAAAAATTAAACAAGCAACCTATTACCAAATCCTGAAGTTATATATAATAATATGTATGCTTTTCTGCTAAATACATACAATTTTGTATAATTTTCATATATGAATGATAGGATAGGATTAAAGTAAATTGTCTTTTGAATTAATGAAAGCAAATTGGAGGATTGAGTATGTGATTGGATGAAGAATAGGTATCATGTGACATGGAAAGTGGTTCCAAACGAATTTGAAAAGTTCCAAAAGAAAAAGTGCCAAAAGGCACTAAGGATTTATTAAAAGAGAAGTAAAATCTAACTTTGCTAAAGGCAATGATTTTACTAAGTCTCTACTGTCAAGATTGCTTGCGTCGCTCATTACCTTTAATTCTTTAATTAATCTCGTATGCTGCCTTGCATCATCTGGATTAAATCCTACTCTGCAGGCTCTTTCCTCAATACTTTTTAAGGAATCGATTATTTCTGTGATTTTGTTGCACATGTTATATCCCCCGCCTTCTTTTGAATTGAATTTTATGACATAAACATCCATAAAATATGCTAAGAATATTATATAATAAGGTACTTGTATAATTTTGTAAAACTCAGCTGTCATATCAATTTATTTTATGAGGCCAGCATGGGGGATCGTGTCGACTTTCCTACCTAGTAGCTGCCTAAACGAACTATAGAATTCATTTCACAGACATGTACGCTATGGCATCTATATCACTCGAAAAAGCGCAAAGAGAGAATCATTTACATCGTCCATACCAAAACGATGAAGTCAAATTATCTCTCTTGAACAATTGTAATATGTAATGTATAATTATATCGTAAAACGATAACGGAATACGATATATGTTTTGCAAAATTAATTCTGATGAACACAGAATATGATATGAGTTAGAACATGAATGAATAGGAGGAGTAGAATGAATAAGAATACCAAACACGAATTTTATTCGCTAGCGAAAGCCGATCAAAAAAATCGTCTTAAGGAAATAGCAACAGTTTTCTTCAAGCTAGGTTCGACAGCCTTTGGAGGTCCAGCAGCACATATTGCTATGATGGATGATGAGATTGTGAAGAAAAGAAAGTGGATAGAAAAAGATAAATTTCTTGATTTACTTGGAGCTACGAATATTATACCAGGTCCAAATTCAACGGAGCTGGCAATACACTTAGGATATGAACGCGGGGGGTGGCTTGGATTAATAATTGCAGGTGCATGCTTTATCGTACCAGCTATGTTAATTGTACTCGCATTTGCAATGATGTATGCTAGGTATGGCACTTTACCCGAGGTATCAAATATTTTATATGGTATTAAACCAGTAATCATAGCAATAGTTCTACAGGCTCTTATAAGGTTAGGGCAATCGGCGATAAAAAATAAAATTCTGGGAATAATAGGTATAGCGGTGATTGTTCTTTCATTTATAGGTGTAAATGAGATATTGCTTCTTGCTTTGGCAGGAATAAGTATGATGCTTATCCGCAATATAAAGAGTTTTAGAACCTCTAACCCTTTATCATTTGCTCCAATTTTACTGCCATATGCTATTTTAATACCTCAGCAAACACAGATAAAAGGTTTTAGTCTAACAAGTGTATTTTTGACATTTTTAAAAATTGGATCAGTTCTATACGGAAGTGGTTATGTTCTGCTTGCTTTCCTTGAGGCAGATTTTGTAGAAAGACTAAATATATTAACAAGTCAGCAGATACTTGATGCTGTGGCAGTAGGTCAATTTACACCAGGTCCAGTGTTTACAACAGCTACATTTATTGGATATTTGATTCAAGGTGCGCCGGGGGCAATTCTTGCTACAATCGGTATATTCTTGCCTGCTTTTGTGCTGGTTGGACTTTTGAACCCAATTGTACCTAGGCTAAGAAAATCAAAACTCATATCCAGTATATTAGATGGGGTAAATGTTGCATCATGGGGATTAATGGCTGTTGTCAGCTGGAAGCTGGGTGTATCAGCTGTGGTAGATATACCAACAGTATTACTAGCACTAGTTTCACTAATAATAGTGTTTAAGTACAAAATAAACTCTGCATGGCTTGTATTGTCCGGCGGTGCGGTGGGGTTTCTTCTATCACTGATATAACTTCATTATAAAGGAGCGGTTTGAATGCAAAATCAAATACTAAGAAGGTTATTTCTGGGCTTCGTGCAAATTCATATTCTTCATCATGCCAAGAAAGAGCCTTTCTTTGGATCCTGGATGATTGAAGAACTGCAGGAGCACGGCTACAATATGAGCCCTGGAACCTTGTACCCTTTACTTCATGGTTTGGAATCAGCAGGCTTGTTAGAAAGAGAAGATAGGTTGGTTGAAAAGAAGATAAGGAAATATTATAAGATCACTAAGACGGGGGAAATGGTTTTGGAAGAAGCTCGCAGCAAGGCCTTTGAGTTATTTAAAGAAATAAAAGATTAATAAGAGGCTAGAATGTTTGAGGTATAGAATTAGAAATATAAAAAATATGGGGTAAGACTTTAAATTATTTAAGCCTTACCTCTTTGTTACTCTTTATTTCTGTACTCTTAAAAGCGATTCGTTTTTGATTTCATATATCCTTCCTTGACACTATGAGGCATTAGGCATAAAATTATAATCGTGAGGTTTTTTTTGCCTAATAGTAACCTTCAATAGAGGAAAGGGAGTCTTCAAATGAATATATTTACTAATTATATTTCGCAATTAAAAAAAGAATTTTCTGGATATAACACACAAAAGCTAAGTAAGGATTTATTATCAGGCATAACAGTAGCAGCTGTTGCATTGCCTTTAGCCCTTGCCTTTGGAGTAGGCAGTGGGGCTAGTGCTGCTTCTGGAATCGTTACAGCAGTTATAGCGGGGTTATTTATTGGTGCTTTATCCGGTGCTTCCTACCAAATATCAGGACCTACCGGTGCTATGACTGCAATTCTTGTGTCTCTGGTTGCTCAATATGGTCTGCAGGGAGTATTTATTGCCAGCGTCCTATCAGGGATTCTATTGCTGCTAGCCGGTATTTTTAAAATGGGAGATATGGTTTCCTTCATACCGCTGCCTGTTATAACTGGGTTTACATCCGGTATTGCAATTATCATTGCACTGGGTCAAATCAACAATCTTACAGGTTTTGTCTCCGGTGGGCATAGCACTTTGGCAAAGCTGTCTAGCTATTTTACAACGGCGCAAAGCTTTGATGCAGCTGCCTTTTTAATTGGTGTGACTGTTATTTTATTTATGATTATATATCCGAAAAAGCTTAATCAATATTGTCCCAGCTCGTTGGCAGCCATTATTTTAGCTACTATTGCAACTGTAGTTCTCGATCTTCCAATCGCTAATGTAGGAGAGATTCCTAGAACTCTTTTTCTACAAGACAGACTCAATCTTAGCGGTATTAATATTGATCAAATCCAGAGCTTATTCATACCAGCCGTCAGTATTGCTGCTCTGGGCTTAATTGAGAGTCTCCTTTGCGGAGCTTCGGCAGGGCGTATAAAAAATGAAAAGCTAAATGCAGGTCAGGAGCTAATAGCTCAGGGCGTTGGGAATATTATCCTGCCTTTTTTTGGAGGGGTCCCTGCTACAGCAGCAATTGCACGTACAAGTGTAGCAATTTCCTCAGGAGCTCAAACCCGATTGACCAGTATCTTTCATGCGATTATACTACTGCTTTCCATGTTTGCTCTAGGAGGAGTAATGTCTGAGATTCCGCTTTCAGCCTTGGCGGGCGTGCTTATTGTTACTGCTTGGAGGATGAATGAATGGCATGTCATAAAGGATATTTTTAACAAAAAGCTAAAGACATCGATTCTTAAATTCTTGATTACCATGGCTGCTACAGTAATATTTGATCTGACCATTGCAATTATTATCGGAGTATTTTTCTCCATAGTGATGTTTATCATTAAGGTTTCTGATATGCAAATCAATGTCAGTGATATTGACCCCAACAAGCTCCAAGATAAAACACAATACAATGACAATCACAGACGTGCTTGTGTAATATATATTACAGGCCCCTTATACTTCGGTACAGCCAATAAATTAGAGGAAAAGCTTTCTAACTTTGCTGAAAAGGATCTTTTGATATTTTCAATGAGAGGAGTACCCTTAGCCGATATTTCGGGAGTAAAGGTTATGGAGGATTTGTGCTTGCGCTTGTCCCAGCAGAACAAAGCTGTTTACTTTACCTGCATACAGCCTGCTGTTATGGAAATGTTTGAGAGATGCGGTATGAAAGAATATATCGGCGAGGATAAATTCTTTTGGAGTACGGACAAGGTACTCAGTAAGCTGGGCAAAGCACAAGTGGGGAATAAATAAATGTGCCAGCTGCAAAGGTTATTAGGTTATTGTGCATTTACAAGATTTGAACATGATGATAATTATTTGATAATTAGGTGTAAAGAGTAATAACAAGGAGGATAACAATTATGAAAACACGACAGGAAGCATATGAATTACTTACGAAATACAACAAAAGCGATAATTTGGTAAAGCATGGCATGGCAGTTGAAGCAGTTATGAGTTATTTTGCACGGCAGCTTGGTGAGGATGTGCAATATTGGGGAAACATTGGTTTGCTTCATGACATAGATTATGAGCTTTATCCTGAAGAGCATTGCCACAAGGCTAAGGAGCTCTTGGAGAAGGAAAATGTGAGCGACGATATAATTCATGCGGTCATTTCACATGGATGGAAAATATGTATAGACGTAGAACCAACACACAAGATGGAGAAGGTTCTTTATACCATAGATGAGCTTACAGGGCTTGTCACAGCGACGGTTTATATGCGTCCAAGCAAGAGCATACTTGACTTGGAAGTTAAATCTGTAAAGAAAAAATTCAAATCTTCAGGATTTGCTGCCGGTGTCAACCGTGATGTTATACTGGCAGGCTGCGAAATGTTGGGAATGGATCTTGATACAGTCATTCTCTGGACAATAGAAGGAATGAAAGAAGCGGCAGCAGAACTGGAACTTGCAGGACAATAAAGTCAGTATCTGTGCTTTCAGGCGCTATTAACTATATCAAGAATGTTGAAAATAGGAAAAGTTACACAAATTACGGAATGGTATATAACATCAGCTTGAGAGAATGGCGGTATTTATGGTATAACCCAGTTAGAGTTATTAATTGCAGCTTTTCATGAACCAAAAACCGATGCTCGGGGTTTTGAAAAAACTGCTAGCTACTTGAAAGATTAATAATACTGCCATTTTTCAACTTTATTATGGGCAAATGAGGCTTGTGGACAAAGTCGTCAAAGCCTATAATTATTCCATTTTGGATATTAGGTAAAGAGATTGATTCGCCTAATTTGAAGTAAGTAGTGCGGTGCATGAAGATATTTAAAATATTATGGTCATAACGATTTTCAATGTTCTCGTATATTATCCGAAAAGCATCCAAAGGGTGGAGTCCTATCTTATAATTATATCCACCCACCAACTCGTCATAATTATGTGCTATAAAAAGGATTCTTCCAAACAGACTGATTTCTTCACCTTTTTTGCCATTAGGATAGCCCTTGCCATTATAGTATTCGTGATGGTCTAAGATACCATATATAACTGATTTTTTTCTTAGCTCAGGAAAGTTCATTGTCATTTCAGAGAAAACCTCTAGATGCTTCTTAAGCTGTTCATGGATATGCTCATTGGTTTTTAAGAAATTTAAAAATTCCTTCTTTTCTATTTCGATAAAGCCTACGTTAGAAAACAAAGCAGCGACTGTTAAATCAAACAATTCACTATTGTTTAATTCCAGAGTTAAACCTATCATAAGTGAGATACACATCGTATTAATGCTGTGTATTAGCAGAATATCATCATATTCTTTAATGCGATTGAAAAGCTCAACAAAAGTCTTATTGGTGTGCATGGATGCTAATAATTCATTTTTTGCATGTCGTGCTCTTATCTTTAATTGCTCTGACTCCAATTTACTATCAAGTGTAACCCAGAGGGGGTAATTGGATAATAGGTCTGTAAATAAGTTATTTTTATAAGATGCTTGACCGATAGCTTCTTGATCCATTGGAAGAGCATCACTGATTTCGAGCGGCACATCATAATAAAGGTCTGCTGAGGAATTAATGATATTGTTAAGCTCGGTAGTTACAAGCTTTATATCCTTTATAAATACATCTGTATTAGAGATATTATACGCAATGAAATTCTGGAAATCTTCCTCGGAGGCTGCTACAAGAACCAATGCAGTTGACGGAGCATGTTTTTTGATCATACTTATCAATGAAAGAGATAGATCCTTATTTTTATTTATAAGCATTAATCCATCAGATCTAAAAATAGGATGAAGAATAATATCACCTGAAATAAGCTCATTGATTTGTTTTTTGGTGTAGTACAGTTTTTTTGAATTTTGACTTTTGTTCATTATAAGTACTCTCCTTGCATTTTTATATAGGAATAGTTTACTATAGAAATCTTACATTTGTACATAGTGGTATTGGGAGGACATGATATAATAAATTTAGGCTTTGTAAATTAATAATATTAATACATGAGATAAAAGAATACCCAAATATTTTGCAAGGAGAAGTGTTATGTCTAAACGAGCTTTGTATCTGTTCATTGTCTTGATGCTGCTGATTTTTATCCCATTTAATATATATGCTGATGTCAATAAGGTCATAAAAATTGCTGGAGATGAAAATTATCCTCCCTATGAGTTTGTTGATAAAAATGGCACTTATAAAGGGTTTAATGTAGACATTATGAAAGCGATAGCTAACAATTTGGAAATAAATATTCAATTAAGTCCAATGGCTTGGAATAATGCTCTGAATGCCCTAGAAACCAAAAGGGTGGATGCCATACAGGGTATGACCCGCAGCAATATTAGAGAGGAAAAATTTAGTTTTACTAGGGCTTTGGTAAATAATTCTCAAGCAATATTCGTGAAAAGTGAAAGAGATAATATTTCTGAACTGCAAAGCCTTTCTGGACTAACTATTGCTATTCAATCAGGAGATATCAGTGAGGAGATTATTGCGGCAATACCAGGAGCTAAAGTAATTAAATGCAGCAATCAGGAACAAGCGATCCAAAAGTTAATGCTTGATAAAGTAGATGCATTTGTAGGAAATAGACTTACTGGTATTTATATCATTCAGAGCTTAAAGCTGTTTAATAAAGTCAAAATAGTGGGAGAGCAATTATATCCTACAGAGTATTCCGTAGCAACCTTGAGAGAAAATATTGAGGTACTAGAGCTGCTAGATAAGGGCCTGAATAATATAATGCAGAATGGTGAATATGATAAGATCTACAATAAATGGTTTGGTGAAGCTATTGTTGATGGCAGTATTGCTTGGAAAAAAATAATGATGTCTATCAGCCTTGTTTTGGTTTTTGCCTTATGCTTAATCACAGTTATATTTTATTTGAATGTTGGTCTGAAGAAGCTGGTAGCAGATAAAGTAAGTGAATTGGAAGCTGCAAATAATGAGCTGCAAGTTCAACATGAAAATTTGGCACAAAGCAATCGGTTTAAAAGTAAAATATTAGAAACAATATTGGATGGAATCATTGCCTTTGACAATAATGGGAAGGTCACTGGATCAAATCATGCTGCAAAGGAATTGTTAAAAATTGAAGATGAACAAGGGCAATCAATCGAAGAGCTTAAATTTAACAACGATTTTATTTATGAAGGATATCAACATGCATTAAAAGGTTGTATTTGGAGAAAGAGCATAGAATGGAATACCTCAAGTGAAAAAGTATTGAGTATAGATTGTAGTATATACCCCATTAAAGGTCCGGAAGATAGAGTAGAAGGCGTAATTGTTGTATTGCATGATTACACAGAAAGCAGACTACTGAATGAAGCGAAGGAATATGACAAGTTAAAAACAGAGTATTTTGCCAATCTATCTCATGAATTTAGAACACCATTAAGCGTAATATATGCTTCAGCACAGCTATTGAAGTGGAACAGCAAAAATGACAATATTCATCAAGTGAGAAGTGCGATTGATAAGTCAGTGGCTACAGTTAGACAAAATATTAATAGATTAACACGTCTGATTGACAATATTATATTTGTGACAAAAGCAGATACAGGTTTTATTCAATTAGAGCTGAGAAATAATAACATTGTCAGTGTTGTAGAGGAAGTTACCTTATCAGTTGTGGATTTAATAGAAAATAAAGATATCTCTATAGAATTTGATACAGATATTGAAGAAATAATAATTGCCATCGATGCAGATAAGATTGAAAGGATCATTCTAAACTTACTTTCAAATAGTGTGAAATTTACACCTAGTGGAGGGAGTATATACGTAAAAGTAATGGAGGGAGAGAAGTTTATTACCATATCTGTAAAGGACAATGGCATAGGTATACCTAAAGATAAACAGGATATTATATTTGAGAGGTTTAGACAGGTAGATAAATCGATTTCCAGAAACCATGAAGGCAGCGGTATCGGACTATCTTTAGTAAAATCATTTGTGGAATTACATGGAGGCAGCATTAGAGTAGAAAGCTCTCTCGGATACGGCAGTGAGTTTATAATTCAATTGCCTAATATTCAGTTGCAGGGTGATTCAGACAGCTTTGAATCAGAAAGCTTTAATTCTGGAAAGACAGAAATTGAGTTTTCAGATATATACTAACACCAATATCATCTTATTATAACGAGGCAAAGTAAACCTTAAATGATTGTTATGGCTTTATAACAATCATTTATTATTTTATGACCTAATGTATTTGGATGCACATTGTTGTACCGTATCAAGGTGTAGCTGGATTCATTTCCCTTAAAAGCGCTATAGACATTAGCAATGCCTGATACTTTGCTCCCTTGATCCCCCAATGTACTCCAAATGACAGAGTTGAAGCGGGTGACCCAAGCCTCGGCAACTTCATACATTTCATGTTCTATAGGATAGGGATTGTAAATATCCATTAGATATAGCTGAGCATGCTTATTGAGACATTGTATCTCTTGCAGTAAACTAAATAAATTATTTTTAAAGCAGTTTAATGCTTGATAAAGCTCATTTGAAGAGTATTTATGCTTCAATATGTCGTTACCTCCGATATCAATAGTAATAATTGAAGAGCTGATTATGGCATTTCTATAGATTTGATTGAATGTCACTGCATTGAGTAGATCTTTACTTGTCCACCCGATGGCACTAAGGTTACAATAGCATAGGCACCTATAATTCGTATAATTTATCAGCCAATTATAGTATAAGCGGGTATAGCCTCTACCCCAGAATGACCCTATTCCTACGGCAAGAGAATCGCCTAAGGCTAAATATTTAGGTGTCGTATAATTTTGATATTCATTTATCAAATATGCAAGGAACAAAAAAGGTAGCAATCTAAACATAATATTCACACCTCACTCTAATCATACAAGCGATATGGTTTGTCTACTCTTCTGTTTCATATTATGCTGATAATCGAAATTTTGTGCTGCCTGGCTGTTAAAGTATATGAAACCAATCATGATACCGGATTTGATAACACCAAAGGATGAAATAAGAATGCTTACCCACAAAATATATGGTTCACTAGAACATGTTATGGAATATATTGCAAGGATATAAGTGAAAAGTATGCGCTTGTCCTGCAAAAGATTATTTCATAAAACGTCTTTGTGCTGTATAATAATTGATAAATTACATATTTTGTTTTAGTTTTAGTGGGGTGGTCATACAATGAAAAAAAATACAAAGATAGTAGGAATTTTGTTTTTAGGGGCGCTTATAGGTGCATATTCCTTCAACAATGTGCTTTTGCCAAGCAATCTGATTGCCGGAGGGCTTGGGGGCATTGCAACTGTGCTTGCTATGTGGTCTTCGATAAACATCCAGATACTATTGGCGATATTATGTCTTCCGATCTTGATTTGGGCATACATAACCTTTGGAATGAAGCAGATTGTATATGCATTTACTAGTTTTACCTTGTTCACTGTTTTGCTTGGTTTTATGAGGCTGCTGCCGGCACTTCGTGTTGACGTGGTGCCCGCTGTATTGGTTTCAGGTGTGTTATTTGGAATATCCGGCGGAATTGTATTGAGGCTAGGCATGGCAAATGGACCGGAAGCGCTGGTTGGAATTTTTCTGAAGAAAAAATTTGGTATTTCCCTAGGCGTATTTTTTACAATACTAAATATTGGTATTGTTTCATCGTCTTTGTTGCTTCCAAATTCATCCTTAAACAACATATTATATTCTATGATGTCAATTTACATTTCCGGGAAGGTTACAGACTTCATCGTTGCAGGCTTTAGACGGGACTATGAAGTGACCATAATATCCACGAAATATGAGGAAATCACAACATTTATACATAAGGATTTAAAGCGTGGAGCAACCTTCATTAAGGGCTTTGGCTCATATAATCATCAGGAAAGACTGCTTATTAAGACTCTGGTAAGCAATTCAGAGCTAATCACTCTTAAAGAATATGTAAAGGATTTAGATCCAGATTGCTTCATGTATATCAATGAAAGTATCGGAGTTGTGGGCAACGGTTTTGTTGGATAATACGGCGAGATAAGTAAAATGTGGATGGATTATGTTTAGCTAATCCATCCCTTTTACATCTCAATAATCATATATATTTATATTGTTAAATTCTGGTAAGTTATACACATCGGGGTCTTGAAAAGTGGACATTCTATAATCTTGGCATTAATGTCAAAGACATCATTTATTAATTTTTCAGTGACAATTTTTTTGGGATTACCCTCGGCATATACTTTGCCATTTTTAATTGCAATAATATGGTCCGCATATCGACATGCCAAGTTGATGTCATGAAGTACGATTGCAATTGTTCGATTTTCGTGTTGGTTGAGGTGTTTGAGTAAATCCAGCACTTCAATTTTATACTTTATATCCAGATGGTTTGTCGGCTCATCCAATAATATTATTTCTGTTTGCTGAGCTAGGGTCATTGCAATCCAAACTCTTTGCTTCTGTCCCCCGGATAACTCAGAAAGCTTCTTATTTCTAATATCGGACAGTCCTGTCTTCTCTAAGGCATATTCAACTATATTTTCATCCTCTTTGCTCCACTGATTAAACCAGCTTTGATAAGGATATCTTCCTTGCTTTACAAGGTTAAATACAGTTAAATCAGAAGGGGCATCAGGGGACTGCGTAAGAATTGCAAGCTCTTTTGCAATTTCCTTTGAAGGCTTCTGAAATATATCCATGTCTCCAAGCGCTACTTTGCCGGACATTGGTTTTAAGAGTCTAGCCATGGTTTTTAATAGGGTGGATTTGCCACAGCCATTGCTTCCCACTAATATGGTAATTTTATTTTTAGGTATTGCTACATTTATATCCTTAAGTACAATAACGTCCCCATAACCAAGTGTTAGATTGCTGGTTGAAATATTCATTAATATCCTCTCCTTTGAGATCTCTGATTCTTGAACAATAGATAAATGAAAAAAGGTGCGCCAATACCTGCAGTAAATATTCCAACTGGGAGATCCAGGGGAAAAAGCAGAGTACGTGCCACAATATCGGACAATACCATAATAGTGCCGCCGATGATGGCTGAAAGTGGCAGGACATTTTCGAAGGAGGAGTTTGTCAGCTTTCTACATATGTGAGGAGCTATAAGTCCAACAAAGCTGATTCCACCACCCACAGCTACTGCTCCGCTTGCAAGTGCAGCGCTAACAATCATCAACACGAAGCGATTCTTCTCGACAGGGCTGCCCAAGCCGACAGATATGCCGTCATCCAGATTCTGGATGTTGAGCTCTCGAGTATATATGAGAGTAACTATAAAGAGGAGCAGGAACCAAGGAAACAGAAGCTTAACATGGGTCCAGTTTGTCCCATATACAGTTCCAGTAATCCATAATTGAGCTTCTTTTATGAAAACTACCGGGCCATTTATAATTAATATGGAGGTTATAGCTTTAGCTGCACCAGCCACGGCAATACCTATCATTACAAGTCTATATGGGGTAACACCTTTTTTGTATGCCAGCAGATATACGATTAATACAGCTATAAAAGCACCGGCAAAAGCGAATAAAGGCATATAAAAAATGCTGGTTGTCAATGCGTTATTTTTGGGGTCTGTAAACAAGGTAAGAAATACCAAGGCACCTACAGAACCACTATCGGTAATACCTATAATATTTGGTGCTGCCAGTGGATTTTTTACAACGCCTTGAAGAATTGCCCCCGATAAGCCTAGCGAGGTGCCTACAAATAGTGCTACAAGTGTTCTCGGCAATCTGATGGTATTTACAATAAGCGAATCACCACCGGTGCTGTCGTCAAATAGTATTTGCAGTACCTTAATCGCAGAAATATATTTTTGCCCAATACTAAGACTTAGGAGTACAGAAAATATACATATAAACAATGAAACAGTGAATATCAATGCACTTCTTTTTTCATATATGAAGGACAAACGTCCTTTCCTAGCAACTAGCAAGTTTTTCATTACTTGTTTTCCGCCTTTCTAGCAATGGTTATAAAAAATGGTGTGCCCAGAATAGCTGTAACCGCACCTACAGGAATTTCCTTTGGGTATATGATGAAGCGAGAGGCAACATCTGCGGATAATAGCAAAATAGCACCTAACACAATGCTGTAGGGTATTGCCCATTTGAATTCCGGTCCAACTAAAAAGCGAGTGAGATGGGGAATAATCAAACCTACCAAGGCAATTGGACCTGCCACAGCTACAGAAGCGCCGGCAAGTACAACTATAAGCAGTATTATTTGCAGCTTTAAGAGCTCGGTATTTAGACCGAGACCCTTTGCAATTTCTTCACCCAGTGAAAATAGATTTAAGCGTTTTGCAAGCAAAAAGCAAATAACCCAGGCTATCAGCATAACGGGTATCATTTTGAATAGTGCGTCCATGCTTCTGCCTTCAACAGAGCCAGTAAGCCAGAATAAGACCTCTTCCATGGTTTTTTGGTCCTTATAGAGGATAATTTGAGTAAAAGATATAAAGATAGCAGATATAGCTGCTCCGGCGAGGGTTAAGTCAAAGGTTTGTATTGTCCCTCTGATGCCTCCCGCCAAGGTATATACCATTAATACGGCTAAAGCTGCCCCGCCAAAAGAAAAAACCATCAAATAGTTCTGTGTTAAGTTTGGCATAAAACTATACGCAAAAACCATAAAAAATGCAGCTCCTGAGTTTATCCCCAGCAATCCCGGCGAAGCCATGGGATTTTTGGTTAGTGTCTGCATTAGCAAGCCTGACACACTCAAGCTTGCACCTATAAAAAGAGCAATGAGTGCACGGGGCATTCTTGAGCTCTTTATGACAATTTGTTCTATACTTTCTGTGTAGTTGGTATATGCATTTACTAAATCAGTAAAGTCGGTCTTTATATACCCCAAAAGTAAACTTGCAAAAAAGAAAGCAATGAGCAACAGTAAAAGTCCAATTAACAAAATAAGCTTTGACCTATTGCTTTTTAATGTAAGCTTAAGAATTCCAATATTCAACAAGTGATTCATCCTTTCATTGAGTGACTCTAGACTTAATCTATAACCCGCTAAAGGGGAAAGGGTCACAAATGCCTATCTATAAAAGTAAACATCATATTTCATCTCATATAAAAGTATAAATTACTCAAATAACTGTGTCAATGACAAAGTATATCATATACAAATGAAAATCATTTGCAATAAAATAAGAGTTATGATATTATCTATAACATAAAATCAAATTAAAAAAATAAGGAGAATCAAAATGAGAACCAAAAGATTATTCGTATTAATTACCGTACTAGCTTTATCAATCGTGTTAACAGCTTGTGCACAAACAAATCAAGCTACGGAGACACAATCAACAACTGACGCAAATATTACTACAAGGGTTATCGAACATGCTATGGGCAGCACAGAAATTAAAGGTGAGCCCAAGCGTATTGTTATATTGACCAATGAAGGAACAGAAGCATTGCTTGAGTTAGGGGTTAAACCTGTAGGTGCAGTAAAATCCTGGACAGGTAATCCATGGTACAGTCATATAGAAAAAGACATGGAGGGTGTTGAGAACTTAGGTGATGAAAGCCAAGTTAACATAGAAGCTATAGCAGCCCTAAGCCCCGATTTAATAATTGGGAATAAGATGAGACATGAAAAGATTTATGACCAGCTTTCTCAAATTGCGCCAACGGTTTATTCTAATACTTTAAGAGGCGAATGGAAGGAAAACTTTTCATTCTATGCAAGTGTATTAGGCAAAGAGGAAGAAGGACAGGAAGTAATTAAAAAATTTGATGATAGAGCAGCTGAACTGTCTAAGCTTGCAGGAGATAAGCTGAAGACAGAGGTGTCTATAGTTAGATTTATGGCTGGAAAGACAAGAATTTATCTTGGAGATACCTTCTCAGGTAAAATTCTAAAGCAAATCGGATTTGCAAGACCAGCAAGTCAGCAAAGTGAGGCGTTTACCAATGAGATTGGCAAGGAGAGATTAAAAGAAGCTGATGGACAGGTAATGTTCTATTTTACTTATGAAACAGGGAATGGTGAAGGTACTGCCAGAGAAAAAGAGTGGATTGAGGATCCGATGTTTAAGACATTAGAGGTAGTAAAAAATAACAAGGTGTACAGGGTTGATGATGCGATATGGAATACTGCAGGCGGTGTAAGGGCTGCAAATTTAATGCTTGACGATATTGAGAAATTCTTAAAATCAAATAAATTTTAACTGAAAAAATAAGTGGATGGAATAGATATTTACTAATTCATCCACTTATTTTTAAATAATATTGCTGGCATGATCTGATGAATCCGATACTAGATTGGAACTCATTTGCGGCAATTTATTTAGGCAGTTTGATGGTGAATTTTGAACCTAGTCCAGGATGACTTTGAACAAGAATTTCACCATGATGTTTTTTGACTATGATGTCATAGCATATATTTAACCCAAGTCCTGTTCCTTGACCAATAGGTTTCGTAGTATAGAAAGGTTCAAAAATCCTATTCTGAATTTCTTCGGGAATTCCAATGCCATCATCTTCAATTTCAAAGCAAATAAAATTATCGACAACATTTGTTTGTATTCTAATGATACCTATACCTGCTGGATCTTTTGCCAGAATTGCATCAATTGCATTAATAAGAATATTCAATATAACTTGGTTTATCTCTCCGGCATTGCATTTTACGGAGGGTATATCATTCAATTGATTTTGGATATCGATTTGTGTATATTTAATTTTACTGCTGCAAATTGTTAAGGTATCGAGGATACATTGATTTATATCATATTCTTGCAAACCATCAACCTGATCAATATGTGAAAAGGCACGCAGCGCATTTACGATAACTCCTATTCTGTTTAAGCCATCTGAGCTTTCTTTATGCAGCTCAAATATATCCTCTTTGATAAATTCCATCTTGCTTTTATTTTCATAATCCGTGATATTGGAGATGTCATTTGAATTGGAACAATTCTTAGAAAAATCCTTATATATATCAATTAAGCTTATTAGCTTTTCTATATATTTTTGCATGGTTTCATGGTTGCTTTTGATAAATCCCAATGGATTATTAATTTCATGAGCAACTCCTGCAGCCAATTGTCCCACTGCAGCCATTTTTTCCTTTTGCACCAATTGAATCTGGGCACTGTTTAATTCCTCAACAGTGCTCTGAAGCTTTAAGGTTTTGCTTTCTAATAGCTTTTCATTCATTTTATACAAAATTGCATTTTCTATAGCAACAGCTGCTAATCCTGCCAAAGAGGATGCTAGCAGTTCATCGGTGTCATCAAAAGGAATGCTGATGCCCTTATTTTTTTTATTTATTAATTGTATGACCCCTAATATACGACCTTGATGGTCTTTAAGAGGGACATTGAGCATGGATTTTGTCCGATAGCCCGTCAACTGATCAAATGAAGAATTAAACTTATAAGCAACAGCTTCCGATATATTATAAACATCGTCGATTCTTGCTGATTTTTCGGTTAATACTGTGTAACCATTTATACTGGATTTATTAATCGATAGGATCTGTTGTTCTAAATCTACAGTCAAAGCTTTGTTTTTTGCCAATACAAATTTCAGGCATTTATTTTCGGCATTGTTTTCATAATAGGACCATTCTGAAGTGTTCTTATCTATAACGATATAGATAGTCCCAGCTTCAGCATAAGTAAGCTCCATACTAGAATCAATGATTAAATCTAATAGGTTATTTATATTTTTCTCAGTTGTGAGCTTCATACTGATATCGTCAAATTTCTTGAGTTTTTTTTGTAAAAATTGATACTCAAGACGATGCTTCAAGTCGTCTTCTAAACGTATAAGAAAATTATTGACAAAACTAGAATTGCTATATGCTAAAACATCATAAACGTAGGCTTCTCTTACAATACTGTCATAATAGTCCTCAGTAAGAATTATGCATATGAAGCCAGGCGTGCCTAATATAGAACAAGCCTCTGCAGACAGTTTATCCATAAAGAAATGGTCCAAGAATACCAAACTTATCTTGTCTGGAACAGACTCTTCCAATAATTTATACAGTGTTGAAGCCTCGGTAATTTCTAACAAATTATCACTTTTACTATTTATAATATCAAGAAAGTCTCTGTAGCCTGTATTTTGCTGTAGGCACAATAATATTCTAATATTCTTTAACATATAAATCTCCTTGATTTTCATGGACAGTAAATTTTAAATTATTATAGCTTATATTTACCATTTATGCAAACTTAATTAGAGGGATCATGCCGTGATAAGGCAGCTATGATTAATTGAGCATAAGCAACAACATTTGCCATAAAATCACTTATTAAACAATAGAAGGAACTATAAAATATATGTCGAATTTTTGCGTATAAGACGCATATAAATATATTTCAAATCGACGGGGGGGACGGTGTTACATGACAATGGGTAGGATATTGATAGTAGATGATGATACCAATGTGGCGAGAGCACTCATGCGCACGTTAAATTGTTTGGATTGCGATTTTCATGCCACAAATAAACCGGAGGAAGCGATTAATGAATTATATAATAAAAAGTATGATGTTATCATTACAGACCAGCGAATGCCGAATATCACAGGCCTTGAAATACTAAAAGAAGCACAGAAGATTGATGATGATATTCTAGGTATTTTAATTACAGGATATTCAGATTTGGAGGTGGCTATATCGGCTATAAATGATATCCACCTATTTCGATATATTACAAAGCCATGGATCAATGAGGATTTAGTTGATATAGTTAAGGAAGCCTTGACAATTAGGAATGAGAGAATGATGCAAATTAGAAGTTCTATTAGCAATACGAAGGAAATTGACTATTATAAGGAAATCATAAAAAAGTTTAGTCAGCAGGTAGAGCAATTAAACATACAGACTAAGAATGCCCTTTTGAAGTTATTAAAGGCTAAAGATTCTGCAGTATATGAACATTCAATCAGGGTATCTCAATTATCCATGCTAATAGCAGATAACATGGGTATTCGTGATGATAGGAAAGAACTTTTAAAATATGCTGCTTTGTTTCATGATATCGGCAAAGTAGCTATTAAGGATCAGATACTAGATAAACCTGCGGGATTAGAGGATAATGAGTTTTTACAAATTAAGCATCATCCAATGGTAGGATTTGAAATACTAAGTGAATTGGATAAAATGCAGGAAGTGGCCTTAATCGTATGCCAACATCACGAACGGATAGATGGTAAGGGATATCCTCTTGGTATTAGAGAAACGTTTTTATTGGAAGAATCAAAAATACTTTCTGTAGCAGATTCTTATGATGCGCTAACTTCAGATCGAGTATATAGAAAAGCATTAAGCAAGGAAGAGGCAATAGCAATTTTGATGGAGGGCACAAAAAGCCAATATGACATCAAGGTTGTGAAAGCTCTAATAGGTGGGTTAAATGAACAATAAAACTATTCTTTTTGTGGATGATGAGCAGAACATATTGAGGGCGTTTAAACGCTTGTTTATTGATAGTGAGCACAATGTTTTATTAGCCAATAGTGGAAAAGAAGCATTGGAAATGATGGAGAAGGTAAGCGTAGACTTAATAATAAGTGATATGAGAATGCCGTTTATGGATGGATATGAGTTGCTTGTTGCCGTCAAAAAAAGATACCCCAATGCAGCAAGGATTATCTTAAGTGGTTTTTCTGAAAAAGAGACTATGACCCGATGTATTCAAAATAATCTTGCTATGACATATCTTCTTAAGCCTTGGGAGAATGAGCAGCTTTTGCGAACTATTAATAGTACGCTTCAATTACAACAAATTCTAAAAGACAATAACATGGAAGAAGTTGCCAATTCGTTAATAGATACCATTACCGTTGGGGAAAAATTAAGTGATGAATTGCTAGACCTGCTTGAAAAGGATGTAGAATTGGATAGTATAGTCGAATTAATAGAAAGGGATTTTATTCTGTCAGCTATCATTCTACGCTATGTAAATTCTACATATTTTGGAAATAATATTGCATCTGTTAAACAAGCTCTGAAGTATTTCAGTACAAATGAGCTAAAAAATATAATTCTATCAAAAAAACTGAACCAGACTATACATGGGGATGAAAAGATTATCAATCTAAAAAATTATCTTTGGAAACATGCTAATCTTCGGAATAAAATCACTCATTTTATTTATAGAGAAATTTTAGGTAAAGAAATATGTGAAGAATATAGGCTGGCAGGACTTTTATACAGCATTGGTATGCTGGTATTACTAAAGATATATAAGAATGAGTATGTAGATTTAGTACAAGAATCTTCTTTTAAATATACGGATCTTTTAAAATCAGAAAAAGAAAGATATGGGATAAATCACCAGGAGGCAGGGGGATACCTGCTGGATTGGTGGGGCATACCCTTTCCAATCGTAGAGACAGCCTTTTATCATCATAGCCCACAAAGTTCTGATATTATAAATAAGGAATTGGTTAATGTTGTATATATATCAGATTATTATACTTATATAATTACAGGTCAGAAGCCTCCAATCCAATGTATTGATGATATATTTAATAATATTGGAACTACTAAAGTTATCTGCGACAGCATAATTTTGAAAAATTTTTATATAGAAGATTTTGAAACAAAGAAATTTTAACATTGAGGTAAATATGTACTTTGTGTGATTAATAAAAAAGGCTTCTATGAAAGGATTTTAGATTAAGGAAGCCTTTTATGAAATGCATGACCGGAACATTTGTTTAAGGAAGATTCTGATGTTCCTATGCATTATAAACAGCGGATAACATTTCGTGCTATTTTAATGAAAGTAAATTGTATAGCATGAAATATATAGAACACAGTAATAAAATTTATTGAGGTGATGTTAAATTGGAAGAAAATAAAGTGCTTTTTATAGATGATGAGTTAAACATATTGGCATCTCTAAGACGGGGTCTTATGGATGTGGGATATAAATGCTTCTTTACAGATAATGCTCAGGAAGCATTGGAGCTCATGGACAAGAATGAGTTTAGTGTAATTGTAACAGATATGAGAATGCCCAAAATGAACGGTTTGCAGTTTCTCAAGGAGTGCAAGCAAAAATATCCAAACACAGTAAGGATGGTAATGTCAGGGTATACCCAATTGCCGCAAATGCTGGCTACCATTAATCAAGGCGACATATTTAAATTTATACCAAAGCCTTGGGATTTAACAGAAGAGTTTATTCCAGCAATCCACGAAGGTGTGAAATATTTTAATCTAAAAAAGGAAGCGGAGCAGCTGTCGCTAGAATTAATGAAAAGAAATGAATTGTACCAGAATATCCTCAAATCTACAAATGCCAAATTTGCTTCATATAAAAATGAAATAAATATAATGAAAGAGGTTAGTGGATCTATTTTTAATAATATGTCTCAGCAATTAAGTGACCATGCTGAAATAAATTGCTTGATGGAGTTATACAAGGATTTATATATGGGTTACTTGAACAGCTTATTCTCAGACAATGTAGAGTTTGATATAAAGAAAATCGGAATGGAACTAAAAGCTTCCATAATAAATGATGGCTATGAAAATAAAATATATGTAGAGGTACCTGAAAGCTCAAATGAAAGGTGTTTTGGCAATTTCAAACTATTTAACTATATTTTTTATTATAGCTGCAAATCTCTAATTGATATAGGATTAGATAAAGTTCATCTATTGAAATTTAGTATAACAAAAAAAGAGGACATGGTAAAAATAGCTTATATCGTTATTGGACAGCGAAATCAACAAACAAATCAATCTGCAGAGAACTCGAACACCTCACTAATGGAGAAAAAAGCAGATATTTTACATTCTTACTTACGTGAGGTGAGCAAATATATTAATGGAAAAATCATGCTGAAAATCGTAGAGGAGAATGTTTATGTAGAGTTTTCAGGTGATTTTATGAATCAAAGATAAAACAGAAATATCTTGAGAGGTGAATAAAGTAATTTTGATACCTATATATGTCGTGAAAAAGATTTATCATTACAAAATCAGTTGAAGCGTCTAATTTTGTATTATCAAATATGTACTTTTCACGACATATGAATAGCGGAAAATGTTTCGCACTATTTGAAACCAATGTAAAATGTTTAGTGCGAAACATATAGCATAAATATATGAAAAAAAGCGATATGTTAATAATGGGTTTTAGAACATTGAATCGCGTTTTAAAAAGTGAAGATCATAGCATGATGGCAAAGTATCTGCAGCGGATTAAAGAACTTGAAGAAGAGATTAACCTTTTGGTAACAAGCGAAGAAGGAAAAGGAACAAAATTTACAATTAAGCTGCCTATAAGTAATAAATAGCATAATATTTATAGAATAACGTTTTTGTTGCAGGAGGAATAAAATGAATAATAACATCAAAGTATTGTTTTTTTATGATTTACAATCAAATGTTGAGATGACAGCTGAAGCATTAAAAAAACAGGGATTTAATATAAAATATGACCATGCCAATACATGCTTTGACATGTTGGACAGGCTTCATAACAATAGCTACGATTTAATCATCAGCGAGTATAATCTTTCTTCAACCAATGTGATGGAAGCCTTAAGTTTGCTATCGGAAAATTATTATGAAGTGCCTCTTGTTATTATGGCAGACACTTATAATGAGCGTGATATGCTTAATGCCTTCAAAGCCGGATGCAGTGATTACTTGGTGAGAAGCGATGTCACCAGACTAAGGGCTATTGTTCTCCGTATCACCTGTGAAGCAGAGAGGCAGCATGATCGAAAGAAAACACAAAAGCAGTGTGAGGCAGTGGATGTTCCTGTCAAAAATGCTGGCAGTGAGCATTCAAAAGCGGCTATAATGTCTCGCGATGTTACAAAGTTAAGAGAGATTGAAAAGGAATTACGAGAAGAGAAGATTAAGCTTTCAGCAATTTTTGAGGCAACACCTGTGGGACTGGTAATATTGGATGAAAATTTGATTGTTAAACGTGTAAATCTCGCTTTAGCAAACCTTTTAGGAAAAAGTGTTGAGAGTATGATAAATAACAAATTGGGTGATAGCTTTAGCTGTGTCTGTGCAGAAAATGGGAAAGGATGCAAATGTGGCAGTAATTGTAATTGTGAATTCTGTAATTTTAGAAGTATAGCATCAGAGGTAAATATAACTGGAATATCTGTTCATGGGAAGGAAGTACACCATTCATTATATATTGAAGGGAAAAAAGAAGATGTCTGGTTTAGAGTTAACTCAGTACCTATATTAATTCACGGAAGCAGACATATAATTTTGGCTATCGACGATATCACACAGAATAAAAGATCAGAAGAAGCTCTTTTGAAATCAAGAGATTTCTATTTAAAGCTGTTTGAGGATTTTCCGGCGCTTATTTGGCGTTCGGGTTTGGACGCAAAGTGCAACTATTTTAATAGAAGTTGGCTGGAGCTTACGGGACATACCCTCGAGGAGGAATATGGAGATGGTTGGGCAGCGGGTGTGCATCCTGATGACCTGGAAATGTGCTTCAAAACATATATCGATGCTTTTAATGCTCAACGAAGCTTTGATATGGAGTATAGATTACGCAGGCATGATGGTGAATATAGATGGATCAGTGATTCGGGAAGACCTTTTTATGATGCAGAAGGGGCATTTAGTGGGTATATTGGTTTTTGTTTGGATATTACCGAAAAAAAGCAAGAACTAGAGCTGATGAGTAAATATCAGCTTTTATCAAAGCATGCAAATGATATTATCCTCTTTATTGATGAAAAAGGTAATATATTGGAGATTAATGAAGCTGGACTACAAAAATATGGCTATTCAAGAGAAGAGTTTAAAACCTTAACCATATCTGACTTACGTAAAGTCGATGGTATTTACTTAATTAATGAACATTTAAATACAGTTTGGGCTCGGAGCATTATGTTTGATACGATGCACTATAAAAAGGATGGAAGCAGTTTTCCAGTTGAGGTAAGCTGGAGTGGGGCGGAGATAGGAAATAAACGAAAGATATTGTGTGTAGTACGTGATATTACTGAGCGTATGCTGCTTCATAAATATTTGGA
>MGOS01000071.1:0-8029 GCA_001797185.1 Clostridiales bacterium GWB2_37_7 | reverse complement strand
AATTCTTGCAGCAGGGGTTGCCCATGAAATCAATAATCCTTTGGGCTTTACTATTAGCAATCTTGAGACACTTAAGAAATATTGCAGCAGGTTAAAGGAAGTTGTGATAAAGTATAGTGAACTAAAAGAGGCAGTTACAGCAGATGTTGCAGAAGAGCTTAAACGGATACTTGAAGAGGTTGATGAATTAAATAAAAGATACCATGTTGATTCAATTAAAGATGATATTGAAGTTTTGATAGACGAAACAAATGAAGGGCTGCATCGTATAAAGAAGATTGTAAAGGGGTTAAGGGTATTTTCGAGGGTTGATAATACTGATGATTTGATTGACTACAATATCAATGAGGGTATAGAGAATAGTATTATGGTAGCCAATAATGAAATTAAATATTATGCAGATATAGAAAAGAATTATAGCGATATATCAACCATCACTTTACCTGGCAACCAAATCAATCAGGTGCTTCTCAATATTATTATTAATGCCGTACATGCTATAAAGCAGAATGGACAACGAGGCCTTATCAAGATATCTACTTATGAAGATAATGGTTACGTATGTTGTGATATTGAGGATAATGGTATGGGGATTCCTGAAGAGAATTTGAACAAGATTTTCAATCCGTTCTTTACAACCAAGCCAGTTGGAGAGGGTACAGGGCTTGGATTAAGTATATCCTATGATATCATTGTAAATAAGTATAATGGCGAAATGACTGTAAAAAGCACGCTTGGAAAAGGTACAATATTTACTATTAAATTGCCTATCAAATATGATACACTGTAACTATTTAATTTTAAAAATATTAAAGGTATTAGGTGAAGTATGAAGATATTATTAGTAGATGATAGCAGATTTAACTTAATAACAGCAGAAAAAGCGCTTATGGAAAGTAATATAGCATGTGATATCCTTCTCTGTGATTCTGGGCTAAAAGCCTTGGATATTATTAAGTCCGAATGTATAGATATTATATTGCTAGACATAGAGATGCCACTTTTTACAGGAATTGATACACTGAAAGAAATAAGGCAGCAGCGTTGTTTTGATGGCATGCAGGTTATTATGTTCACTTCACACACGGATAAGGCAATACTGAAAGAAAGCTTTAAGCAAGGTGCAAATGATTATGTTACAAAGCCTATTGAACTGATAGAATTTGCATCCCGGGTAAATGCTGCCATTAGGGCTCGTAACCATGATATTCGTTTGCAGGAGCTGTTGAAATCTACGACCAATCAAAATATACAGCTTACTGAGCTTGCAAATCAACTTAAGGAAACACAGTTTCATCTTATAAATAAGGAGAAGTTTGCAGCCATAGGTGAGCTAGCAGCAGGTGTGGCTCATGAAATAAACAATCCGATGGGATATGTTTCCAGCAATCTTGAGACGCTCAAGAAATGCACAACCAATTTGAATTCAATATTGACGAAATATAGGGAACTGTCACAACATATTACGAAGCAGGAGAAAAGCAGTTCAGAATTAATTGTTATGTCTCAAGATATTGCAGAACTAGAAAAATCTTTGCACATCGAATTTATTGTTGGAGATATTGACAGCCTTATAGAGGAGTCTCGTGAGGGGATTGGACGTGTTACTAGAATTGTTCAGAGTCTAAGCAGATTCGCACGAACGGGTTTGGAAGAAGAGTTTACTTTTAATGATATCAATGAGATTGTTGAAGAAGCATTGCTTGTCATAAGGCACGAAGCTGTGGATGTTGCAGAAATTGATTTAGATTTTGGAAGCTTGCCAAATATTATGTGCAACAGGAGTCAGATAGGAAGAGTGGTAATGAATATACTCATCAATGCTATTGGTAGTATTAGAAGTCAGAATCGAAGTGAAAATGGAAATATCAGAGTAAAAACGTATTCGGAAGAAAATGACGTTATCATAGAGATTGGTGATGATGGTCCTGGTATAGACAGTAGTATTATAAATAGAATATTCAATCCTTTTTTTACTACCAAGGATGTAGGTCAAGGAACTGGTTTGGGTCTTAGTATATCACATGATATCATTGTAAATAAGCATAAGGGACAAATACTAGTGGATAGTGAAAATGATGCCGGAACTATATTCAGTATAAAGCTCCCACAATCATAAAAATGAAAGGGTATAGATTTCTTGAATGAAATCATACCCTTTCATTTATTAATTGACTAAACGTTAAATCTAAAGTGAACAACATCTCCATCTTTCATGATGTATTCTTTTCCTTCTATTCTTACAAGCCCTTTTTCCTTAGCAGATGTCATGTTGCCGCCATGTGCCATCAGGTCAGCAAAGGCAATTACTTCAGCTCTGATAAAGCCTCTTTCAATATCGGAGTGAATTTTACCGGCTGCTTGAGGTGCAGGAGTGCCGGCCTTTATGGTCCATGCTCTTGATTCCATAGGCCCTGCTGTCAAAAAGCTAATAAGTCCAAGCAGCGTATAGCTTGCCTGTACCAGCTTATCAAGTCCGGATTTATCAAGTCCAAGATCATTAAGGAATCCTTTTCTTTCTTCAACATCCAGCTGTGCTATTTCTTCCTCGATTTGGGCACTTACTACAATTACCTCAGCATCTTCTGTAGAAGCAAATTCTCTTACCCTTGCTACATAAGGATTTGTATTGCCGTCATTCGCCAAGTCTTCCTCAGATACGTTTGCTACATAAATGATAGGCTTTGCGCTAAGAAGATTAAAGGACTTAACAAGCTCATTTTGCTCTTCGGTCAAGTCTAGTGTTCTTACCGATTTGCCCTCTTCCAGCACTGCAAGTGCCTTTTGGATAAGTTCCACCTCTGCTGCCAAGGTTTTATCCCCTTTTGCAGCTTTTTGCGATCTTTGAAGTCTTCTATCCAGCAGTTCGATATCAGAAAGCATAAGCTCTAAGTTAATGGTTTCTATATCTCTAAGAGGGTCAACACTTCCATCTACGTGAACGATATCTCCGTTTTCAAAGCATCTGACTACATGGACGATAGCTTCAACTTCACGAATGTGCGAGAGAAACTTATTGCCAAGTCCTTCGCCCTTGCTTGCACCCTTTACAAGTCCGGCTATATCATAAAACTCAATAGCAGTTGGGACTGTCTTTTTTGAAGTGTATATCTCAGCTAGCTTATCAAGTCTTTCATCAGGCACAGCAACTACTCCTACGTTGGGCTCAATTGTACAAAACGGGTAATTGGCTGATTCTGCTCCAGCCTGTGTAATTGCATTAAAAAGTGTGCTCTTTCCTACATTAGGTAGGCCTACGATTCCAAGCTTCATTTCATTAGTCCTTTCTATTTTAAAAAATATTCTTTTGTGTACTTCAATCTATTAAAAATTAATATTACCACAATGTAAAATTATATTATAGTTAAAGCATAAGTGCAATGCCTACATTGATTTGGTTGACAGAATATGCTTCGATAAATTAGAAATTAACCTTATCTATTATGAGGTGGGTAGAATGTTTCGGAATTAGTATAATAGAAAAAAGTATAATTAATAGTAGATAAATGGTAGAATAAGGTTAGACACACAAAAAATACTTAAGAGGAGGCGTTGATATGTCAGATGCGTTAAATATTCTAGCATATGCTATAAAAAGGGAAGAACAAGGAGAACAGTTCTATCTAGCGAATATTAGCAAAGTGAATTCAAAGGCCACACGATCAATATTAGAGGCTTTGGCAGAAATGGAAAAAGAACATGCTGTGCTTTTGAAGAGTAGATATGAATCCTTAAGTAAAAATGGACAATGGCTTCCTGTACTAGAGGATATAAAAGGAGCAAGTTTTTTTCAGGTAAGATATGAAGTCGAGAAAACCACAAAAGCTGATCTACAGTCAGATTTAAGTGATATAACCATTCTCAGAATGGCATATTTAATCGAAAATGATTTGGCTGAGTTTTACAATAAAGCAGCAGAAAGTATTGACAACCCGGAAGGCAAGAAGCTATTCCTGGCTCTTTCAGAATGGGAAGTGGAGCATAAGAACGCACTTTACAAAGTGTATTTGGAGCATTTCCACGAAAATTGGTTTGATGCAGGCTTTTCACCATTTTAACTGTGATAACATAATAAAAGATAGGCTTTGCCTATCTTTTATCATTTTCTGAAACGGTATCCTACGCTGCTGACCGTGTCGATGTAGTTTTTTTTCTTATCGGTATCACGTAGTTTTTTTCTTAATGACGAGATGTGCATATCAATGGTTCTAGTTTCGGGATTGTATGTCAATCCCCCTATGGCATTTAGAATGGTATCTCTCGGCAAAACTTCTCCGGGATTTGTTGCTAAAAGCGCTAATATTTCAAACTCTTTAAAGGTCAAGTCTATAACATCATTGTTCTTTTTCACTATTCTTTTTTTGATATCAATATGTAAATCATTAAATATTAAGTATGAGTGCATATTTGTATGCATTTGCTGTGTTCTTCTAAGTACTGAATTAAGTCTTGCAATAAGCTCTCTTTGGTGAAAGGGCTTTGTAATATAATCATCAGCACCAATCTCCAATCCAAGTATCGCTTCTAACTTATCATCGTTTTCTGTAACAATAATTACTGCTATTGAGTTTATGATCGGATGATTTCTGACCTGCTTAAGTATTTCCAGCCCATTTATATCTGGAAGATTCAGGTCCAAAATTAGAGCACTTACTTCGTTTTTTTGTAGAAGCAACAGTGCATCATGACCGGTTGTAGCTGTAATAACAGCAAAGCCTCGCGTCTGAATTGCTGCACAGAGTATTTTCAGGGTAATAGGATCGTCATCTACGATAAGTATATTTTCCAAGTAAATCCCACCCTTCATTATTGCGGTATATTACAAGTTTTGTTATTATTAGCATAAATTATATCAAAAAATCAATGATATTACAAAATATTAATATTCTTATTTTATACATTTTTTTACAACTGCTGCATCTAAGGGCTTGGATAAAAAGTATGTACGAAAATAAAGATTGGAGTGATATTTGTGGGAGAAATAAAAGGGAAGAAGGTCAATGTAGAAGATGTAGATATATACAGCAGCATGTTCATTAATAGCCATACCCCTATGCTTATAATAAAGAGTGAAAGTGGAGAAATCAAAGATGGGAATTTAGCTGCCTGCAATTATTACGGGTATAGCATAGATGAACTTCGAAAATTATATATCAGCGATATAAATATTCTGAGTCGGGAAGAAATATTTGAACAGATGGAATTGGCTAAGATCGCTGGTCGTATGTATTTTCAGTTTAAACACAGATTATCAAATGGAGAGATAAGAGAAGTAGAGGTTTACAGCGGTCCTATATCAGTAAAGGGGGAGTCCCTTTTGCTATCTATTGTGCATGATACTCAATATAAAAGAGACATGGAGCAGAAGATCAAGATACAAGAAAGTTATTTCAAAAATCTATTTGAGAATTCACCGGAGGCTATTGCAATATTTGATAATGAGTTTAGATTCATAAATATAAACAAAAGCTTTGTAAAGATATTTCAATACACCATAGATGAAATTAAATATAAAAATGTAACAGAAGTTATTTGCAATGAGAAATTGCATGATGAATCTACATATTTCAAGGACAGTATAAAAAAAGGGGAGTTTGTAAGGAAAGATACACAGAGGAAGCGAAAGGATGGAAAGCTGATAGATTTTTCATTTTTAGGCTATCCCATATTGTCTAATGGAGAGCAGGTTGGAGTATATGGCATTTATACAGATATTACAGAAAAGAAAAGATATGAAGAGGAGATAAAGACTGCGAAATATAAAGCTGAAGAAGCTAGTAAATTTAAAACAAAATTCTTGGCAAATGTTGCTCATGAGATACGTACGCCTATGAATGGGATTGTGGGAATAGTAGATTTATTAGACGATAATCAGTTATCCAGCGAACACAAGGAATACTTCGAGATGCTAAGATATTCTGCAGCGCGACTATCCATCATTATCAATGATGTGATAGATATTGCAAAAATTGAAGCTGGAAAGCTTGAACTTAGGCAAGAAACATTTCATTTGAATAAGCTTTTGAATGATATACAAAAATACTTTAAAATACAAGCAGAAAAAAAGGATTTAATACTGAAGCTAAATGTAGATACAACAATACCTGACTTTTTGTTAGGGGATCCGGATAAGTTGAACCAAGTAATCTTTAATTTGCTGTCAAATGCGATTAAATTTACAAATCAAGGAAGCATTCATATCGATGTTATTTTGGATAAAAGAAGTGCAGAGGATGTAGAAGTTAATTTCTCTATACGAGATACAGGAATAGGAATACCAAAGGAACAAGCGGATAATATCTTTTGCGATTTCTATCAACTGGACTCAGCCAGTACAAAGAAATGTCGTGGAGCTGGACTAGGATTGGCAATATCCCAAAAATTAGTTCACCTAATGGGTGGACATATTATGGTTGAATCTGAATATGGCAAAGGAAGTAATTTTCATTTTACGGTTAAATTTAAGAACATTTCATCTCAGGATCAAGAGATAAAAATTTTAGTGGATGACAAAACAAATGATTATTTTGAAGCAAATCCAGCTATTAATGTATTTCTAATAGATGATGAAATTATTAATCAACAGATAACGAGAAGATTTCTAGAAAAGAAAAAATGTAAAGTGACCATAGCAAACAACGGCAAAGAAGCCCTGCAAATAATGAACAAGCAATCCTTTGACATAATATTGATGGATATGTATATGCCTGAGTTGGATGGGTTTGAGCTTGTAAAGGTTGTTAGGCAGACAGAAAAAGAGCTTGGAAAATATACACCGATTATTGCAATTACAGCCGCTGTCATGGATGATGTCAATAAATTGTATTCAAGCACAGGTATAGATGATTATATCCCTAAGCCTTTCAAGAAGGAGCAGCTATATAGTGCAATTGAAAAGGCTTTATATAATCAAAAAAAGAATATGCGATATGACCTATCGCCGCTTTTAGCTGCTCTTGAAGGAGACAATGAGCTTCTCGATGATATTATTAAAGAATTCACCAGTAAGGAGTATGAAGTGGAGATATTCGGTAAAATCGAAATATATAGAGAGAATAATGAGTTGGAAGGTCTTAAGAGGCACTTGCATAAGTTTAAAGGAAGCATATCGCACTTTCATGTAGCTTCCATAAACAATACCTTAAGAGAATTGAGTGTGAGTTGTAAAAAACAGGATATTGCTTATCTTAAGCAATTGGTTAGCAGATTAAGGAGTGAATACTTAGACCTAAAGGACTACTTAATAGAATACGTGAAAAATATAGGAGATTGAATGTTTTCAATCTCCTATATTTTTCACGTATTTACATTTTATTTACAAAATCCGTCATTATCTTTACATTGATAATTTATATTATATAATAACGACTATATTTATAATCTCAAAAATGGAATTATGACAAGCAGACAAGACTTGTTATAAAAATGAAAATGGGGTGACAGATGTGAAAGAAGAAAATAAAATCAATATTGTTATAGAGTCTAACGGTTTGGATGGCTTTTTAATAATTGACAGTGACAAGATAATTGATTGCAATACTCGTTTTCAAGAGATTTTCGGAGGTCCTACTGAAAAAGATATAGTTGGACATAAGTTCTATGAGCTCTCCCTTGATCATCAGCCAAATGGGAAGAAGACCTTTGAACTATATAAAGAAATGATTGATGAAGCGCAGCTAAATGGAAAGAGCAGATTTGAGTTTCAGTTCCAGTCTGTAAAGGGGGAGCCTATATGGACTGAAGTGATTTTTATATCAAGGTATTCTGAGGAAAAAGAAGTGATTCATGCAGTCATTAAGGATGTTTGTACTGAAAC
The DNA here is from genome assembly GCA_001797185.1 of Clostridiales bacterium GWB2_37_7. GTDB lineage: Bacteria > Bacillota > Clostridia > Lutisporales > Lutisporaceae > GWB2-37-7. Next base: position 213 of record MGOS01000071.1, on the reverse strand, counting down.
GCATGCAGAAAATAACACAGAACAAGAGATAGAGCTATACAGCAGTATCTTTAATAATACCCACACACCAATGCTGGTAATTGATAGTAAGAGCGGTAGAATTAAAGACGGAAACCTGGCAGCCTGCAATTATTATGGGTATAAAGTGGAGGCGTTACTAAAGCTGAATATCAGCGATATAAACACTCTAAGCAAAGAAGAAATATTCCATCA
>MGOS01000070.1:19473-21219 GCA_001797185.1 Clostridiales bacterium GWB2_37_7 | reverse complement strand
TATAAAACTGTCATTAATTGCTGCTGTGCTGTTAATTGTCATCTCATGGCTGTTTGTTTTCGTCGGTGAAAATGCCAGTGTTGTTGATTTATTTTCAGCAAAAAACGCCCTTCATACAAAGCAATTTTTTCTAGGCTTAGTTGGAGTCGGTGAAGAGCAGCCAGCTTTTTTGAATGCAGCAAGCTGGAAGAATGCATTGAAATTGACCTATGATACGCTAATTATAAGTATTATAGCCATTGGCTTTTCCGCTATTGGGATGCTGCTGACTGTAATACCTGCTGCAAGAAATGCTGCAGAAGGCACTTTAACCCTGTCAAGAAAAGGGTATAACTGGCTTATATTTGGATTGATTCGCTGCTTGTATATCCTCTCACGATCCGTTCCTGAACTGATATGGGCAATGATTATAGTATTTATATTTAAGCCTGGTATTCTGCCCGGCGCGCTTGCTCTAGCTCTTCATAATTTTGGAATACTGGGCAAGCTGTGTGCGGAGGTTGTAGAGGATTTAGACCTAAGACCTGTCAGAAATCTAGCTTCTAATGGCGCTTCCTCAAGTCAGCTGCTTTTTTATGGGGTGCTGCCCGCTGTAATGCCAAAGTTTATAACCTTTATACTATACAGATGGGAAGTGATCATTCGTACAACTATTGTAGTAGGCTTTGTGGGCGCTGGAGGCCTTGGTCAGCAGTTTAAGCTAAGCATGAGCTGGTTTCAATATACAGATGTAACTCTGCTGCTTATTTGTTATTTACTGCTGGTTGGCTTTGTAGACCTATTCTCTGAAGGCTGCCGCAGGCTGCTAAAATAAGAAGCATCTTTTGTTTTTCAATTAAAGATGCTTCTTACTTTTTGATTCATTTTTTATCTTTTAACTTCAGGCATATTTTTTCCATGCCTCTGCAAATCTTTGCGAAGCCTGTACTCTCTATAGTAACGGGTGCAGCACGTCTTATCATCATTTTGTTTTTTTTCAATTTAGCTCTTAACTGCTCCATAGCATACCACCTTTATAACAAGATTTTACTGAAAGGTTTTTTGTGTTTTTTGCAAAAAACCTACCCGAGCGTTTCAACGAGGCAGGGGATATATGCCCACCGCCTCTTGCATAAATCGGAATCAGCCACTTATAGAAATGGGGGACATCTTTTGCCTCGTTATATTATTCTAACCAATCGTATTAAATATATATGCTAATGGGCATAAAAGTATTAAAAGCTGCACATTACTGTACAGCCTCGTTTTCATTACTAAAATATTCTAGATAATAGGGTTCTTCTGATGCTCTTCTTTCTTAACTGAACCTTCCTATATAACTCTTCTCCAACGATCTGTAATTCGATCATTCCTTTATTTTCAACTGTTACAGGGGCAGCTTTTCTAACCATATTTTTATTTTTTTCTACATTGTGCTTTAATTTGCACAATCCAGGTTTATCTTTCACCCGCATTTGCTTCAATCTGTAACCTCCCCAATCCATCTCTTATTCAGACAATTCTTGCTCACAGGGGTATTTTATATCGTAGAGCTCCACCTCATTAAAAATTAGCTCATCTATACCTACAATTATATTTTGTATGATATATGCTTCCGCGTCAAGTATTTGACTTTCATTGTGACTTAAAACAACAATAAATACTCCCCTATCTATTACACGACTTTGAACAGGGGAAATCACTACACTTTTGCCCACCTCTTCAATAACTGTCGTATTACCATCTACATAGGTGTTATCTCTAATC
>MGOS01000070.1:14784-19430 GCA_001797185.1 Clostridiales bacterium GWB2_37_7 | reverse complement strand
ATATATATCGATTTTATAGTCATTTTCTTTAGATTTCTGCAGCATTTGATACTCTTCCAATACATGCTTTATACTTTCAATATAGACAGATTTTGGCTCTTCCGCTCTTGTAATATTGTCAAAGATATAGCAGCAATGTTCTTTAAGTGCAAGAAATATCTTGTTTTCGGCATAAAGCTTCTCATTATATCTATCTATAAGCTTGTCTACTGTATTTTTATATTCAATAATTTCATCAGAGTCTGATTTAGAAAGCTTTACACCTCCTATGGCTAGTTCTCCAATATGTAAATTTGCATAAATGATTGAATAGATTATTATTTCTGCCAAAAAAAGCAATCCCCCAAAGAAAATATAAGGAGATATAGACATGCCATTTTCACCTAATATCCTCATGGCAGGTGAAGGTATTATTAACAAGCATACAAAGTTCGCAATAAGAAGCAGACCTATGCAGATTTCTTTTGACAACCGCTCTGCCAGCCTCTTTAAATAAGACGATTCAGTGCTGTCAATAAGATCCTTCAAAGGTGTCTTTTTGTACCAGAACACATAGGCTAGCTTCGCAAGTATATATATAACGTAAATTCCCAACAACAAAGCTAGAGCTTCTAACACTTTCGTCTTCATATTATTCCCTCCATTGCTTAATAAGCATACAGTTTCTTAGTTATTATAAATTACCTTTTTATTATTTTATGCCGTTTTATTTCGGATGTTTCGACCATTAACATATTTATAATTACTCCCCAATAATATTATATGATAGATTCTATATAAAAATAATAGGACTACATACCTAAATAAAACTCACAACCAATGAATGGAGAATTCATTCAAAAATAAATAAAGGCATGCAGGTCTTAGATGCAGCATACTAATTCATTATGCGTGCTACTTATATGTAAAAATATTCAATAAAGTAAAGCTGTATTCTGGTAATTCAGAATACAGCTAGATCGATGACATTCCTATTATTTTTTGAATGATGACCTATTCATAAAAAGCTTTGCCAATTCAACAGCCGGAATTATTAGCAATGCAGCTATTGTAACAATTAACCACTGTTCTCCATTTAAATGCTCTACCTTGAATATAGAATTGAGGTATGGAACTATTATAACAGCCAATTGCATGATCCCAGATATTGCAATTGCTATATTTAGATACTTATTGCTAAATACTCCTACTTTAAACAATGATTTATTGATGGACCTTACATTTAAGGAATGTGATAGCTGTATAAGTCCTAGTGTTGCAAAGGCCATAGTTGTTGCTATTTCTTTAGAATAAAATTTCATGCCGATATAGAAGGTAGTAAGTGTAATCAAGCTCTCAAGTACACCCTGATATATCACGCTGATGCCTACACCATCAGAGAAGAAACTGTCTCTAGCGCTTCTTGGCTTCTGCTGCATAATATCTTTTTCTGATTTTTCCATCCCTAAAGCAAGAGCTGGGAGTGTATCGGTAACCAAATTGATCCAAAGGATATGAATTGGAAGCAAGACTACCCAATTTAGCATAGTGCCTACAAATAATGTCAGTACCTCACCAAGGTTTGATGACAATAGAAATTGTATGCTCTTTCTAATATTGCTGTAGATCTTTCTGCCTTCCTTCACTGCGCTGACAATAGTAGCAAAGTTATCATCCGCCAATACCATATTGGATACCCCCTTTGATACATCCGTACCGGTGATGCCCATACCGATTCCAATATCTGAAGACTTTAGTGCCGGTGCGTCATTTACCCCGTCACCTGTCATGGCTACGATCTTATCCTGCTTCTTCCAAGCCTTTACGATTCTAACCTTATGCTCCGGTGATACCCTTGCATAAACAGAGTATTTTGTAACCAAGCTTTCAAAGCGTTCCTCCGGTATCAAATCCAACTCGCTGCCTGTTATGATTTCTTCATCAGAGCTTACTATATTAAGCTCCTTAGCAATCGCTGCAGCAGTATCACGATGGTCTCCTGTAATCATTACAGCCCTGATGCCTGCCTCCTTGCATACGCTGACAGCATCTTTTACCTCCGGTCTTGGTGGATCGATCATACCAATAAGTCCTATAAATACCAGGTCGTTTTCTACCACATCAGGATTAAGCTCCTTTGGTATTGTGTCATATTCCTTAAATGCAGCTCCAAGCACACGCAGAGCCTTGCTTGCCATTTGCTTGTTTGCACTAATTATTTGCGTCCTGTCCTCCTCCGTTATAGGTCTTATCCCGTTGCAGTCAAAAATTGCTGTACATTTATTTAACAGTACATCCGGTGCTCCCTTGGTAAGTCCAAAGTATTTGTCAGCAGCCTTGTTATAGGTTGTCATAAGCTTACGGTTAGAATCAAAGGGGAGTTCAGCCATTCTCTCCAGCAGCAGCTTTTGTCCCTTTTCATAGTAACCCTTCTCATAGGCAAAACGTATCAGAGCAGTCTCAGTTGGATCTCCCATGATCTCTAATGCGCCACCCTCTGTCTTCATTCTTGAATCGTTGCATAATACAATAGCACGTACCAGCATCACTAAGTTTTGTTCTTTATTCTCAATCTCATTAACATGCTTCATTGTATGATTTGCATATATTTCTGTAACTGTCATCTTGTTTTGAGTCAGTGTACCAGTCTTGTCAGAGCATATAATTTGTGTACAACCGAGGGTTTCCACCGCAGATAGCTTTCTGATGATTGCATTCTGCTTTGCCATCTTTTGAACACCCATAGCCAGTACGATGGTAATAACAGCAGTCAGCCCTTCTGGTATTGCTGCGACTGCAAGACTTACAGCGGTTAGAAACATCTCAAGGTACTCTCTTCCTCTAAGTGCTCCTACAGTAAATACAATAACACAGGTAATCAAAATTGCTATAGTCAGAAGCTTACTCAGCTCTGCCATTTTAATTTGAAGAGGAGTCTGCGGTTCCTTATCTGTAGCTAAATGTCCCGCTATCTTGCCCAGTTCGGTATCCATACCGATGGCTGTTACAATTCCCACACCTCTTCCATAGGTTACACTACATCCAAAATATGCCATATTTCTTCTATCGCCTATAACAATATCTTTTTTATCTATAATTGTATCTATCTTTTCGACAGGCACAGATTCACCGGTCAAAGGTGCTTCATCAATCTTTAGGTTATTGGATTCAAGCAGTCTCAAATCTGCAGGAACATAATCCCCCGCCTCCAGCAGCACGATATCCCCTACAGTGATATCTTCTGATTTTATCTGCATGACATTTCCGTTCCTAATAATCTTGGCATAGGGCGAGGACATCTTCTTCAAAGCATCAAGTGCCTTTTCAGCTTTGTTTTCCTGTACCACACCTAGTATGGCATTTATTACAACAACCAACATAATCACTACAGTATCGGTAATTTCTTCCATAAAACCGGATATTACAGCAGCCGCAATCAATATAATTACCATCAAGTTATTAAATTGCTCTAATAGCTTCTGAAATAAGGTTTTTCTTTTTGCTTCCTTCAGCTCATTCTTTCCATAAATAGCTTTTCTGTCTTGAACCTCTCTATCTATCAGACCCTTGCTGCTATCTGATTGCAATAGCTCTACAACCTTTTCCTTTTCAACTGCATGAAACTGAACATCGGTTGTTGATTTACTTAACTTTTCCACAACTTATCCCTCCTAAGAATATTTAATATGCTTGCTATGTCTTGCATCTAAAAACAAAAAGACTCTACACCTGATAAACAGGTGTAGAGTCTCACAGAACAATAAATCAGCAAAGCCGGGTATTAACCGTAATGACGACTTTGCAACCTGTATAAACAGGCCGTTACTCCCTCTACAATATGGAATATTAAATTAAGCCTTGAAATTTATAAAACATAGTATATAAATTTAGATTTTATTGTACATAAAAATTAATCATTTTTTATTATAACACATATTTGCACTTTAGCATAGTAAAAATATATGTAATCAGTTTGAATAATTTATGGAATAATAGGATGCATCTCTCTATGGATCGGACTGAACGGTCTGCTAAGCTACAATTCGAAATCTTATTCTTCTGCTATAATCGCTAATACTTGATGGTCTTCCCACTTCCCGTTAATGTTAACATTTTTTCTTGCTATGCCTTCCTTGTGGAAGCCAGCCTTCGCCAATACCTTCATAGATCTAATATTATGAGGCATAACCCCCGCCTCAATGCGATGAAGCTTCAGTTCATTAAAACCTAAATCTACAGTAAGCCTTACTGCTTCAGTCATATAGCCTTTGCCGTTATGATTTTGATCCATATAATATCCTATAAAGCAGCTTTGCAGTGGTCCGCGAAGTATCTCTGCCAAAGTCACATTACCGATCAATTCGTCAGTCTCTATCAAGAAAATGCCAAAGGCGTATTTCAAGTCCTGCTCTCTCTGCAGGATGCCATCTTCAAGTATTTTTCTTTGCGCTTCCACTGTATAGAAATCTTCATTCCTAGTAGTCGAATAGGCTTTAAAAAACTCTCTATTTCTTATATGCAGACTTAATACAGCTTCCGCGTCAGAAATTTGTAATAATCGGATATAAATACTCTTCCCGGTATATTTCATTTATAAATTACCTGCTTTCCTTAACATATACATTTGTTTTTGATGGTTATAAAAATAAAAGCTTAAAAATCAACTT
>MGOS01000070.1:10148-14772 GCA_001797185.1 Clostridiales bacterium GWB2_37_7 | reverse complement strand
CAATGCTTTTATTTTTAGCACACTTTATCAGCAGCCTCAGCTTAATTGGAATAAATTTGGAACTTGCTTTAGCCTATAATAATAAGCTCCTTTGTAGATTTCGTCAGTACTTCTATTCCATTTTCTCCGACTACCACTGTATCCTCTATACGTACACCGCCCCAATTTGGCAGGTAAATTCCAGGTTCTACAGTTACAACGTTTCCGAAATCTAAGACCTTTTCTGAGCTTGGTGATAAATACGGCTCCTCATGGATATCCAAGCCTAGACCATGTCCCAAGCCATGTCCAAAGCACTCCTTGTACCCGGCATTTGAAATATATTCACGCGCGCTGTCATCAACAGCCTTACATGAAACCCCTGCTTTTATGAAATCTGATGCAGCTGCTTGAGCTGCCTTAACTATTCCATATATCTCTCTTTGCTTATCATCTGCCTCTCCAACAATGACAGTTCTCGTCATATCAGAGCGATAACCTCTATAGGTAGCGCCAAAGTCAAGAGTCACAAAATCACCTTTTTCAATCTTTTTATCACTAGGGATAGCATGGGGCAATGAGCTTCTCTTGCCTGATGCAACTATGCTGGAGAAGCCTATGTCATCAGCACCCTGCTTTTTAATCAGATATTGCAGTTCTCTTTCTATGTCCTTCTCCGTAACTCCTGGTCTGATATATTTCAATATTTCCGCAAAAGCTTGGTCAGCAATCTGAGCTGCCTCCCTTATACATTCTATTTCCTCTTCATCCTTTATACTTCTTAATTGCTCCACAAGCTCTGAAGTTGGTATCCATTCAACCGCTGGCAGTTCTTTAATCAGTTTTTCGTAAATGCCATAGGTTACATGCTCCTTTTCAAAAGCGATTTTCGTCATTCCGTACTTCGTGCAAAGCTCTTTTATCGTTTCATTTAATCCCAATAGGGGCTTTCCCCATCGTATCACTTCAAATCCTTTACATTCCGATTCTGCTTGCTCGGTATATCTGGAGTCTGTGATAAAGGCATTTACATCATCAGAAATAAGCACATAGGAATCAGAGCCTGTAAAGCCGCTCATATACCTTATGTTTGAGTCATTCAGAAGTAATACACCCTCTAATTTTTCCGCCTTTAATCTTGCTTTTAACCTTTCAATTCTATTCATTATTTTGCCCCCTCATTATAATTTAAACAGCAATACCCGCTGTAAGGATTCTACTTCAGCACGCTGGGAGTACTTACCGACAGTATCTTTACAAGCTTGTTTGTAAAGTTAGCCCAGTTGTGCGGTGTGGTTGATGAAATATGCATGCTGTCACCGGGATATAGCTCATATTGTCTTTCCTCTAGAAATACTGTGAAAATGCCCTCCAATACATAAACAAACTCTTCTCCCTGATGCTCATAAGGTATGGTCTCTTCAGCCTTTTGTCCTGGAAGAATTGTTACGATCATTGGATCCATCTGCCTATTTGGCAAATGACTTCCCAGATTGGAATTGATACAATTTGATTCCCCTACTCTAAATACGCTCTGCTCATAGCTGCGCATAATCATAGGACGATTTGCAACCGGTGCAGCAAAAAAATAATTCAGGTCTACGCCCAAGGCCTCGGCTATTTTCTGCAATGTAATAATCGCAATGGACGTAAGTCCGCGCTCAGCTTGTGATAAAAAGCTGACTGACAAGCTTGTCTTTTCGCTTAGATCCTTTAAAGTCATATCCTTAGAGCTTCTCAGTTCATTGATTTTTTCTCCGATTTCCTTTTGCATATTGGCCTCCTATATTAAAACGAATTTCACTGATTATAAAAAATATGTTATTTTTACACCATTACTTAAGTATATTATATAATATTCTGTATTTATGAAAATAATCCTTCTTTTTTTAATACTCATTAAAATAATATGCTTATATTTAAACAAAAAAAGAAAATGCCCCTAGGGCATTCTCTTTTCGGTAATAGACTTAGAATATACCTTTTTCTACTACATCTTTTCTGAATTGATCTGCTGTATCAGAAAACTTATAATCTGTTTTGCTTAATATCTCTAAATACTTGCCTAACATCTGCATGGTTTCACTATCTTGATTGTCTTTCACGGCAGTTGTATAGGTAGTTTTTGCTTCTTCTTTCATTACTTTTGTTTCATAGCTAAAAAGTGGTGTGTTGTTTGATCCATAGAGTATAAAAGTAAGATATCTTTTTTGCAGCTCTTTAATAGCATCCACCTTTGCTGAGCTTGCATAACTTTTAATAAACTGCTCTTGAGCCAAGGCTCTATCTATTATTTCGTCCCAGCCTATTGTAAGCGCTGCATCCTTTATAGGCGTTTCATTGGATTCCACTGCCATAAGTTCAATATATTGTTTTATATCCTCTGTCACATTGCCGCTATACTTTTTATAGAATTCATAATTCATTACTGGAAAATAAGTCCCTTCGGCAGTTTCTATCTTATACCCCATATCTCTGGTTTCCGTCAAAAGATCTTTTAGCTCTGCAGCTTGTATTTCATCCAGCTTATTCAAATCAAAGCCGGGCTTATAAATTTTTTGCAGCTCAGCCTGTATCGCTTCTGAGTAATACTTTTCTTCCAACTTAGGCAAATCCTTTTTTTGACCTTCCTCAAGCTTAGAAATCATCATCACTGCATTTTCTTTCGACATGCTTGAAATATTCTTGTCAATAAATTCGATTATTGCATCAGTCTTTGGATTACTTGCTAAGAGTGCATCAAAATCTGATAATATCTTGCTCTGTATATCAACCTGCTCGATCGGCTTTGGTCTATCCGTTGGTGCATTTGGATTTTCCTTAACTGTACATCCAGCAAGCAAGCCGGTACCTGTTATCGTCAAAACAGTCATTCCAATAGACAAACCTCTAATTAGTACTTTTTTATTCCATATCATTTTAGTTTTTACCTCCCAGTAACTTAAATCTAATTACAGTATGCTTTTCTATTTACATCTACCTATTTTAAGACCGAATAAATCACAAAAATGTTCCTGCTTTCTTCATTTTTTTGTAAGCTCCGATGCCATATTGCTTATGAAAATGGCAGAGGAAAAGATTTCACTCTTATTGATTTTTATGTCTTAACAAAGGATCACTTTCAATTGGTTTATCTTTGTGTAAAAATCTTAATAACTTATCCTTCATAAAAAATCCAATTGCAATCAGCAAACAGGATATAATAGCTATTATTATCACTACTGCAAGATTTCCCTGCTGCAGGTTTGCACCTACATAGCTGGATACAAAAAGAGCAGGAAGTCGTGCTAAGGAGGATATGACTAGGAAATTCAGTGGCTTTACCGGCGTAATTCCTGCCAGATAGCTTAAAGAATCCTTGGGCATACCTGGAATGATGAATAATATCAACATGATCAATTCTGACTTAGGGCTATTTATTAGAAAGCTTAGCTTCTCAAGTAATTCCTTTGACATAACAAGACTCAAAAGAGAGCTTCCTAGAAATCTTGAAGTAAAGAATACAATAATTGAACCTATTGTAATCCCAGTCATAGAATATACGGTTCCCAGAGCAGTTCCATAAATGTACCCTCCTGCAAGCTGGGTTAACTCGCCAGGTAAAAACGCAATGATGACTTGGATAATCTGAATGACTATAAAAATCAGAATACCTACCGCACCATAGGAGGAAAGTACGTTTTTTAGAGCATCCGGATTTGCTGCTAAGCGCAAAAAATCCGGTGTATATTTTATAGCTAGCAATGTTCCTACTATAACTATTAATATTAATGCGCTTATTTTTATAATCTGCTGTATATCTCTTCCCTTGTCTGCATTGTCCACTTTGTTCACCCTTATCCTTCCAGTACATGCATCACTGTATGCGCTCTGTTATTGTTAACATATCCTTCGTAAATCATTTCTCCATTGCTAATTGAGAATAATTCATCTGTCCTTATTAATTCAGGTGTTTTATCACATTCAAAAACCTTGCTTTCAATTAGAACCTTCGATACAAATTGAGAGCAAAAAAAGCTGTTTTGCCTGTTAAGGGGCATATTAAATAAAATACCAAATAAGCCTAAAAAGTTATATTTCAACTTATCTTTTTCTTTTATAAACCCCTTCACTTGTTCATGCAAGGAGCAGTATTGCTCTTCAGTCACCGGAACTCTATAAATCATACATTCACAGCTTAAAAATTTCTTATAGACACCGTCATAAAGACTCTCAACTACAAAGCCTCCCGAAAAAGGATTTTCCGGATTGGTTCTTCCAAAGGAATACATTTTCGTAAAGCTCTTGTCAAAGCTAAGCGATGCATGAGCATATTTAATATTAGAAAAAATATAAATTAAATTCGACAGCCAAGTCCCTGTTTTTGTAAAAACCAAGTATATATATCTATCCTTCATTAAATTTTTACCCCCCCGCGTTTTAAAGCCAGATATTCTTTATGACGTTCAAATTTATTTTAACTCTTCAACCTTACAGTTTTTTTAACAGAACATTAGAATTTGATTAAAAAAGCCTTCTTTTAGATATTTTAGATTAAGGAAGCCTTTTATGAAACGCGCTTTACGGAACATGCACATTAAGGTATTTCAGATGTTCCTACGCATTACAAAAAAGACGATAGCCTTTAAACTATCGTCTTTTTTGT
>MGOS01000070.1:9550-10108 GCA_001797185.1 Clostridiales bacterium GWB2_37_7 | reverse complement strand
GGATATATACTCCAATGGAACGGCTTGATCTCCAGCTACAACAGTTACCATATCCTTACCAAATAACCCATAGAGATAATCTGCACTCTTTACATCAAAGGGTGTAATTCCCACTTCTACAAATTCACCGACTATGCCGGTATGTGTAACTAATATACCCCTATCTTCCAGCTCTTTGCCATGCTGCACAAATACATAATCATCTATCTCCTTTTGCTTCTGGATAAGTGCGTCCTCATTTTGTGATGCTAAAATTTGCACTTCCATCATTTTGGAGTCATCTATTGATTGCTCTACTATAGCTGATTTTACTTCAACATTATTTGTATCTGCATAAACACCAGACATAGAGCTTGCAATCAAACAAGTACCAATAATCAATGCTTTTGCCGCTTTATTTTTTATCATTTTATTTCCTCCTAGTATTCATTTTGGTTACATCTCTTAGATGATTTGGTTTTCATTTTTGTTCCAAGTAAAATAATCCAGTATAGGAAGCTGATAGCGCAGCTCTCATACTGGATTATTCAATGCTTTTATAACAAGATTTATCGAAAT
>MGOS01000070.1:8402-9540 GCA_001797185.1 Clostridiales bacterium GWB2_37_7 | reverse complement strand
GGATATATGCCCACCTCCTATTGCTGAAATTGGAACCCGCCACTTATAGAAGTGGGGGACATATTTTTGCCTCGTTATATTTTTATTTTTTATAGTTCGGCAATTCTATTACTATTTTTGTACCAACATTTATTTCGCTTTGTACCTTAATGTCCCCACCGTGCTTTAAGACAATCCATTTTGCAATTGCCATTCCCAAGCCTGTTCCGCCGGTATTCTTTGTTCTGGATTTATCAGCTCTGTAAAAGCGGTCGAAAATATTTGGAAGATCCTCTTTTGAAATACCCATACCTGAATCTTCTACCGTAAAAAATGTAATGTTATCTCGAGAGTAGCATTGTAATTCTATTTTTCCGCCTTCAGGAGTAAATTTGACACTATTGTCTACAAAAATACGTATGACTTCCTTGAGCAGACTGCGGTCAGCATTGAGAATCATACCCTCATTTCTCACACTGACTACCTCATGCTTATCATCTATCAGCTTTGTTTCTTTTATTATCTCATCTAATAGTTCCTTGGTATTAAAATCTGTCTTTTCTATTTTTTGAGTATCCTTATCTCCTCTTGCCAAAAACAAAAGCTTTTCAATTAGATTTTTCATATCCTCCGCTTCTGTTTTGATCGCTGCGATTGACTCTTCGAGTACCGTTCTATCATCTTTGCCCCAACGATCCAGCAAATTTGCATAGCCCTGAATAACCGATATAGGAGTACGAAGCTCATGGGAAGCATCGGATACAAATCTGTTTTGCACCTCATAGGAGCTTTGCAGTCTATCTAACATACTATTGAAGGTTTTTGCAAGATCTCTAAACTCATTTTGAGAGCCTCTGACATCGAGTCGCGCATCCAGCTGATTAATGGTCACGTTTTTGACCGTTTCTGTCATTACATAAATAGGTTTTAACAGTCTTTTGCTTGCCAAATATCCTGTAATGATAATGATAATGATAAAAAGTATTTCCAATGCAAGAAGTGTAAAGACAAATATACCTGCATAAACAGTTTCTCCGCTTAGTTTATCGATGATTTGAACATGAATTTTACTTTCACCTTCACCGATGCCATCGTTTAACACCAGCGCAAAGCCATTTTCGTTGAATACCTCCTTAGGAATGGTATTATACGTATTTGA
>MGOS01000070.1:5019-8388 GCA_001797185.1 Clostridiales bacterium GWB2_37_7 | reverse complement strand
TTTATCTATAAAAACAACATCCTCTTCCTTCTCAGTTGTGAACTTAATATTCTGTTTATCATCAAAAATCGTAATGGATGTGCCATTGATTTTTGCTAATTGTCTGATACGCTCCTGTGGAATTTCTTGCTCTTCCTTCAAATAAGAAGAGATCATTAGAAAATCTTTTTGGAGCTCATCACCTTCGTTTTTCATTACAAATTCAAAGCCACCCCACAGAATGCCCACATTTAGAACGATCAGAATAAGACCAATAACGAAAGCGTACATGGATGTAATTCTAAAGGTTATGGAAAAGCGCAGCTTGCTGATGAGTCTTTCATAGATGGCATGAAACATTTTCCAAATCACTTTTATTATAAGAAAGGGCAGCTTTATTAAGGGAATAAAAAATTCCTTGAAAAAGATAGAAAAAGCTTTTTTAATCTTCATCTTTTATAATGTATCCCACCCCTCTAATTGTACTGATGAGCTTTATATTAAATTTATCATCAATTTTACTTCTTAAGTATCTTATATAAACATCTACGATATTGGTATCCCCTACATAGTCAAAGCTCCATACCGTTTCCAATAGCCTATCCCTTGTCATAACGATATTTTTATTCTCTATAAGGTGCTTGAGCAAATCAAATTCTCTCTTTGTGAGCTCTATAGGCTCGTTGTTATAGGTAACCGAATACTTGTCCAAGTCCAGCTGCAGTCCGCTGACCTGCAAAGTCTTTTGGGCTTCCGGCTTTACTATTCCTCTTTTCAAGGCAGCTCTTATTCTGGCAAGCAGCTCCTCAATGGCAAAGGGCTTTGTCATATAATCATTTGCACCCATATCAAGACCAACAACCTTATCCATAATTTCATCCTTGGCTGTAAGCATAATAATCGGTATTTCCGAGCTTTGACGAATTTTCCTTAGTATCTCTATCCCGTTTATGGAGGGAAGCATAATATCCAATATTATCAAGTCATATTGGTTCATTTGAGCTTTGCTTAACCCTTCTCTGCCATCATTGGCTTGGTCCACCACATAGCCCTCATGTCCAAGCTCCAGCTCCAAAAACCTTGCGATTTTTAACTCGTCCTCTATAATTAATATCTTCTGTGCACTCATTATACTCCTCCTTGTCGGCATTAGGATAAACCCTTATGTTCTGCAATATATATAATCTAAATATAGGATACTCTAATTTGTCCGTATTTAAAACCCTTTTCATGCCCTTGTACCGATATAGAATGATAGGGGTAAGCACACTTACCCCTATCATAAGAACCCTGCTATTTATTTAAGTCATTTGTGTTTTCCGATTTGTTATTAGAGAATCTTTCTTTTATTTCATCGGCAGCATCACATACTTTTTCAAGGGCATGATTGATATTGTCAGTATCCGTATTGCAGCCTTGCAGCTTAAATCTATGTCCTGTAAATAATGCAATAAGCAGACCTAATGCAATAATTTGAATAAAGGGCAGTGTAATAATCATGATCAATACTGCGATATTCATTGAAATATTGAATATTGTTCTATCCAGCTTATGCATGATAAACCTTGTGCTGCTACCTTTTTTCAGCAATGCATTCATTTTTTCAAAAAAACCTGTTTTCATGGATGTTGTTTTTGCAGTCTGACTTTTATTGTTCTTCTCTAAATATACCAAGGCCTCCAACATATCCCCATTGCAGTTTTCCAAGGCTTCCTTTGCATCGGAATAGCTTACCGCTGCTCTTTTTCTTAGTTCATCAATTTGTTTTAATGTTTCTGACATTTCTATACCTCCATAATACCAAATTGTTTATTCTATATTTTAATAATAATTTATTGGAATTAGGGTGCAATTAATAAAAGATTAAAAAATGATTAGAAAGTCAAACAAAAAAAGCACCTGTTCACTATAAACAGGTGCTAAAATACATGCTGATTTTTGAATGAGAAGAGTCCTAAAGCAGCTGCTTTCTTACAGCATATCCGTCATCCTCTTCATTAAATATCTCAAATCCAGCATTTTGATACATTTTGAAAAAACCGTGATAATTAATATCTTGTTTTTCTATATCCTTTGAGGGATATGCTTCAATATACGGTACACCTTCCGCTTTAAAAGTTTGGATGACATAATCCAACAAAATTGTTGCAATGCCTTTTCTCCTATGCTTGGGAGATATAATAAAACATACAATTACTGCTGCATCTCCATCTGGTTCATCACAAAAAGCCTTTATTTTCTTCTTAAGACCAGCATGACACCATCCTACAGGGTTGTTTTCATCAAAAGCAATAAATCCGTTCATTGCCCCGTTTTCTATTCTTTGTATCGCCGCATTTCTATTTGTCTCAGCTGATCTTTGGAGCCATTCATCTCCTGGAGTCTCAAGATAACATTGACAATAACATGCAGACCATCTCTCATTATCAGTAAACGCAACCTCATCAAAGAAGTATAAAAAATCATTTTTCAATTCTACACTTAATCTTTTAACTGTTATATCCATGTTATACTACCTCCGCAGGATTAATATTTGATTCTTTTCACCCTAAGTATAACTATATATTATTTCCACATTGGATTATAGTGCAATAATTTATTTATTTGTTTTCTATTTGCTGTCATAGCCAACTACAGTCCATATACCTGTTCTGTCTTGTCTGATCAGCTTTTTCAGATACACCTTGCTTATAGGTGTTTTGTCTCCACTTACCTCTAGAACTGCAATCTTACCTGTGTTTTGCTCCACTTTAAATGCTTCATACTGTACAGGATACTCACCTGTAATTCCTTCCGGAGAAATCTTTAGGCTTACAAATACTTGTGCAACAAAGACAGGATCCAGCTTCCAAGGTGTATGTCCAGCATCCACACTCTTCTGCTCATTTTCCTCTATTGTCAAATCTACAGGAACCTCTATTTGTGGTTTTATTGATGCTTTGTCACCTTCTGATGGGATTTGAACATTTCCATTTGCTATTCCCTTTACAAACATGCTCAAATCTTCCATTGTCGCATCTCCAAGCACTGCATATTCATATCCGTTTTCTTGCCAGCGAATAGAGCTAAGGTTTGTTACACCTGAATATGCCCCAGCCTCTGCAATAATCCCCGAATTCCCTTCAATAGGTGAAAGGATTTCTGCTGTACTATTTCCAACCTTACCCAACACCGCTATTGAAGCAGGTTTAAATTCATCATTTGATTTCCCTTGTAAAATAATCACTTTGTTTTGTTTGGCTATGTTTGCATAGTATATTTTGACAAGCTTCTTATCTGCCTCTACCGTTATGCCCTCATTTATATATCCTGCTATAATGCTCTCAGGCACATTCACCTCATAACCCACTAATGCTTCCGCTTCTTCAATGTCATTTACCAATTGCTCTG
>MGOS01000070.1:0-4973 GCA_001797185.1 Clostridiales bacterium GWB2_37_7 | reverse complement strand
TAGTTCAGCAGGTATTGTATCAATAAACTCAATATCTGTATAGGTTATTGTATATTGTAATGCATTCTGCATTGCACTTTGCTTTTTCAACGGCAGCTTCGTCTCCTTATCAATCCATAACTTATAAGGTGCTCCTCCTTCAGGTGTCACCTCAAGAACAATTGCATTTCTTCCTGAGATAAGTTCTTCACCCAATGATTTGGTTTTTATAGCATTCTTTACATTGTCTACTTCCTTACCCAATTCAAAGGTAAAACGATATGGATCCGGGAAGGCTGCGAAGATATATGCTTGCTTTGAATCAGGTCTTATTTGCCACTTCTTCTCTCCGTTGTTTGCTGTTACCAGACCTTTTTGAGCTCCTTCAATTTCTTCTATATAATACTCTCCATCCTTGTTCGCCCAAACTTCTCTTTTGGCTTGAATGGTTTCTTTCCCCTCTCCATTGATTTGGACAACCTCTAAGTCTCCATGATACGCCTTTACGCCCTGAAAGGCTTGCTCCATTGCATAGACAATGTTATTTCTAGTAAAGGTTAAATTTAATACCAAAATCATTATAACAGCCGCCGCCACAGTACTTAAACCTACAAACCATGCTCGATTTGATTTTTTACTTTCTTTTTTTCTCGGTAATTTATTCACTAGTTCACCTGCAATCCTTTCCTTGTAGCTCGAATCAGGAAGGGTCGGTTCCTTAAGACTCTTAACCATCCTGACTGTATCCAAAAGCTCCTCCAATTCAGGTGAGCTTGTTCCGCCCTCATGCTCCTTCGGTTTCCTTTCTGCATTTAGACTATCAATATATTCAGATAAAACTTTTTCTTTATCACTCATTAAATATACCTCCTTTGGTTAACTATTTTTCTTGATAATTTCAGCAAGACTCTGTAGTGCACGATATTGCAGTACACGAATATTGCCCTCTTGCTTGTTCATTATTTTTGCAGTCTCTGCCACCGAATACCCTTTTATTATTCTTAATTCAACAACAGTGCGATACTCTTCCTTAAGACTGTCAAGTGCATTTTGCACCATTTCGTGCTGTGCACTTGCTTCAGTGGTATCTTCAACTGCTGCTTCCTCAGGCTTAACAGCTGCAATATCAATTGTTTTTCCCTGTCGTTTACTCTTACGCCATTTATCCCGCAGAACATTTAAAGAAATCGTTTTCAAAAATCCAATGTGCTTATCTATATTAATATTGTTTTTTTGAATATGTGCCAGGGCTTTTACATAGGTTTCCTGTGTAATGTCCTCTGCTTCTTGGCGATTTTGCACTTTATAATATACAAAACGATACAAGGTTTCCCAAGTAGAAGAACAAAGCTCCTCTATGGTCTTCTCATCTATCATAGAATTTAGCTCCTTCCTTTTCAGCTGAAATGTTGTACAATTATAAAAACGTTTTATAAACAAAAATGTTACAGATATTATTTATATTATAGCGAACAATTATTTCTACGTTTTATTTCAATACAAAAACCCCCTGCAATAGTTATCCATCGCAGGGGGGCAATTGTTAAGCATTATTTATTCATACCTGTGTATATGAGTATAGCATCTTTAAAAAATTCTGCTGTACCCGGTTGCTTCTCATCATAGTATGCTGTAAATCTTGGGTCATCAACATACATTTGCCCCAAGCCAGCATGAGCTTCCTTGCTGTACTCGTTCCAGAAGTAGGTTAGCCATTGCTTGTGCAAATCAGCTGCTTTTTGAGCCAACTCACCAGCTGGATCTCCTGTTGCAAAGGCTTGAGCCAATGTTTCAGTCACTTGGTTAGCCAGAGCTGTAACCTCTTCGTGCTGCTCCTTTGTCATATTCATTACCTTTGCATTTGATTTCTCAACGGTATCATTGCCATATTTCTCCCTGATTTCTTTACCATACTTCTTTTCATTGTCATCAATCATTTTTTGCTTGAAGCCTTCAAATTTTTCTTTATCTGACATTTTAATTCTCCCTTCTGCTAAAGCTATTGTTTTATCAACATTAGCAATTAATAAATCCAGTTGTTCTCTTTTTTCGAGGAGCTTTTCACGATGTTCTCGCAGTGCATTGGCTCCATCAAAGGAAGGTGCTGTTACGATGTCTTTTATATTGTCCAAGCTCACACCTAACTCTCTATAGAACAATATCTGCTGCAACCGATCAACTTCCTTTTGTCCATATATCCGATATCCTGATGAGCTGATTCTTGCCGGCTTAAGAATTCCTATTTCATCATAATATCGAAGTGTTCTTGTGCTAATTCCTGCTAGACTGCCTAGCTTTTGCACTGTATATTCCATGTGCTCACCTCCTCACAAGATTACTATACACCTTTACGTAACGTCAAAGTCAACAGCTTTTTAAATATATTTTATAATAAAAAAAGCCAGCATACCAATCAATATAATCGACTGGCTAGCTGACTTTCTTTGTAATTATTCTTTAAGCTTTGGTTACCTCATGCCCACCAAATTCATTTCTCAAAGCAGCGACGACCTTTCCGCTGAAAGTATCCTCCTGCATAGATCTGAATCGTGCAAATACAGCGGCTGCAATAACCGGAGCAGGTACCTGAAGCTCCAAAGCTGTCTGAGCAGTCCATAGTCCTTCACCGTTAGAGCGAATAACACCCTTTATTTCATCAAGATTCTCATCCTTTTCAAAGGCACTTTGCATTAGCTCCATGAGCCAGCCTCTGATAACAGAGCCATTGTTCCATAGCTTTGAAACGCTTTTATAGTCATACTCAAAGTCGCTGCTTTGCATTATTTCAAAGCCTTCACCAATAGCCTGAAGCATACCATATTCAATACCGTTGTGAATCATCTTAGTAAAATGACCACTTCCTGATTTTCCGGTATATAAATACCCATCCTTCACAGAAACCTTTCTAAAAAGGTCCTCATACTTATCAAAGATTCCTTTGTCTCCGCCTATCATGGAGCATACCCCGTTTAATGCTCCTTCCATACCGCCACTCATACCTGCGTCCAAAAAGTTTATTCCTGAAGTTTTTAACTTACTATACCTTGTCATGGAGTCCTTATAAAATGAGTTTCCCCCATCTATGATGGTATCCCCTGGTTTGAGAATGTGTGCTAGTTCTTCTATTGTTTCATCAATAGGTGCACCTGCGGGTATCATCATAAATATTAGTCTTTCCGGTTCAAGCATAGAAGTCAATTCTTTATAACTGCTTGCTGTATTAATACCTTTTTCATTTGCTTCTTTCATTCTATCGGGATTTAAGTCAAAGCTTAGCACATCAATACCATTATTCTTCATATTGATAGCAAGATTTAGCCCCATTTTCCCTAATCCAAGTAATCCTAGCTTCATATTTTATCACTCCAGTTTCTTTAACTATACAAATAAGCTTAATGCGAATACTGTTATTACACCTACTACCCCAATAATTGTTTCCATAATAGTCCATGATCTTAATGTGTCTTTTTCTGATAAGCCAAAGTATCTATTAACTAACCAGAAGCCACTGTCGTTAACGTGTGAAAGCACTGTGGCACCTGAAGCTATAGCAATAACGATTAAAGCAGGTTCTACGCTAAAGGCTGAAAGCATTGGTGCCATTATTCCGCCCGCTGTCATCATTGCTACTGTAGCAGAACCTGCTGCCACTCTAACCAATACTGCTATTATGAAAGCAAGGAAAATAGGACTTAGGGCTGAACCTGCAAATGATTCTGCAAGCATCTTGCCAACTCCGCTATCTACTAAAACTTGCTTGAACACACCTCCCGCACCTGTAACAAGTATAATTAAACCTGCAGGAGCAAGAGCAGAGGTTGCTATCTCATTGATTTTTTCTCTCGACATTCCTCTGAATCTACCCAATCCTACAAAAGCAATCAAGGTAGCAAGCGTTAATGCAAAGAAGGGATGTCCGATAAAGCCCATTACAACCCTAGTATAGCTTTCCTTCGGAAGAAATACATTTGTAAAGGTATTTAGTACAATAAGTAGAATAGGTACAAGGATTGTGAATAGAACAAAGCCAAAGCTTGGCAAGTCTTTATCCTCCTTGACTTCACTATTCATTTCCTTCAACATATATTCAGGCACACCCACATGTATCTTCTTAGCTATATATTTACCAAAAATCGGTCCTGCAATGATAGCGGCAGGAATACCTGCAATGATACCATACAGAATTACCTTTCCAAGATCAGCACCAACTAACGCTGCAACAGCGACCGGTCCTGGTGTTGGAGGTACAAATGCATGTGTAACAGCAAGACCTGCCAATAATGGTATTCCATAATGCAGCAGGGATTTCTTGGTTTCTTTGGCTAGAGAATATACTATTGGAACTAGTATTATAAAACCAACATCGAAAAATACAGGGATAGAAACTATAAATCCTGTTAATGCCATTGCCCAAGATGCATTATCCTTACCGAATTTTTTTACTAATGTTCTAGCAAGCCTTTCAGCTCCACCGGAAACCTCCAGCATTTGCCCAAACATAGCACCCAAGCCAACTACAACAGCTATAAAACCGAGTGTTCCACCCATTCCGTTTTGAATGGAGCCCATAATCTTATCCAGTGGCATTCCTGCTGCAATTGCAACACCTATGCTGACTATTAATAGTGAAATAAAGGCTTGAAGCTTAAGCTTCATGATTAGGAAAAGTAACACTATAATGCCTGCAATAACCACAAATGATAGATACGCAGCGCTTGACATTTAGATTCCCCCTTTAATTTTTATTATTGAACTGTAATAAGAGCTAAACATATTACAGTGTCATACTGATTTAAAACAGATTATTCTTCTAAAATTCAGCAAGCTTTTTGAGCATGGGAGTAAGTTGCTCAACAGTTTCTTTGTATATTCCAAACATTTTCTTGTATATTTGTTTCTCTTTTTCCTGCGGTTGATATATCTCAAAGCTCCTTATCATGCCTGCACATTCTTCCAAACTGGAAACCATTTTGGTAGCCAGCATTCCCAGCATA
>MGOS01000069.1 GCA_001797185.1 Clostridiales bacterium GWB2_37_7 | reverse complement strand
CAAAGAAGTTAATTAAGACTACATACGTATATATGTTTAGGTAGCTATATAGTATAAAAAGGTTTTTTGAAATAAAAAAAGCTGCCGCATACACCAAAGCACTAATTACGTATATATATAACTTGAAATGCATATTCATAAGGCGCAGCAGTTTTAGTAATGCATAAAAGGTAAGGATATATTTGATATACCATCCACCCAGTATTTGCAGCATAACGAATAATTCTCCCATTTCTAAAAAGCGAAAGTGCTGCACCAGCTGTGTCTGTAATAGTTTTGGATAAGCCATGGTGTTTAAATATTTTATATCAAAGGATGATATCATGCCAGTAGTGGCGATTATTTCCATTTGTATTACAAACAACAGCCCCCACAAGCTATGCTTTAAGAGCTTGTTGCTCTCCTGTATGTCAATCAGATAAGGAAGGACTATTCCCAAACTGGCGTACATTCCCAAGGATTCAAGTACTGAAATAATAAAGCCCCAAGTAATGCCATTTTCAAATATAGGAAAAAGCAGAGTGAAATCCTTATATTTAGCGGTTAAAATTGCCAGATTCGTACCTGCTATGCTTATCAGAATTATACCTATTATCGTGATTGATATGATTGCTACCTTGTCTCTGCTTACTGTGTAAATGGCAGGTACAATGAAAAAAATTAAGAAAAACCAAGGGGGAGTTTCTACAAGCATATTTGTATGCATTGAATTGGCTTCAACGGAAGAGCTTTCCACCAAAGTGAAAAACAATGTCAGTGCAAACAATATCATAAGTATTTTGCCGACTATATTACCCAAAGCTTTGCAGTACACATCATATATATTGTAGTTTTTAAGCCTCATCGTTATTTTTAGTATATAAGTCAAAAAGAGAAATATCAATACGGACGAAATAATAACCGCAACCCAGCTTTCGCGTCCACCATTTCTTGTAAATATTACAGGATAGGTTTTAAGTGCAATTATAGAGGTACCACTTATTATAAAAATAAAGTGCTTAGTTGTAAACTTATCCATATTCTGTTACCTTTCGAATAATTTGCTAATCTACATATTTCTATGATTGACAAAATAATGGATAATATTCTGGATTCGGATAAAAATAAGCAGGGTGATGTAAATGGAAGAGGGAAAAATAAATACCAGTCAACAAGCACAGCAAAATAGCACTGAACAAAACATAAATGCCGATGACTTTTTGAATTATCTAAGACAAAGGCTTACAAACAGCTTTGATGTTAGCTTTAGAGAGATACAAACAGATAAGGGCATTATATATGCAGTGTTTGACGGGATCGCAACAGACAAAAACTATGTGAGCGAGTTTATTATAGCTCCTTTAATGAAATGCAAAAGTATTGGCGATGATGTCGAAAAAATAAAAAAAGAAGTAATCAGTGCAAATACTATCATTGACGTCGCAAAAAAAGAAGATGGAATATTATTTTTACTTTCCGGTTGTGTTTTATTGATATTACCATTTTTTAATAGAATATTATCTATTGAAGCGAAAGGCTATAAAAACAGAAACATATCTATACCGGTTACCGAAGCGGTAATAAAAGGACCCAGACAGGGCTTTGTGGAGGATTTGGCAACCAATGCGTCTCAAATTAGAAGAATAATAAAAAATGCCGATTTAAAGTTTGAAAAATTGGTTATAGGTAACAAATCCAATACTACCATAGCAATGGTTTACATAAATGGACTTGCTCCCCAAAAGCTTATAGATCAGGTAAGGGAAAATCTTACCAACTTTGATCTGGATTTTGCACTTAGCAGTAACTATATAGAAGAAAGGCTGAAGGCGAAATATACAGCTTTTGATACAGTCGGATATACTGAAAAGCCTGATGTAGCAGCCAGTAAAATAGCTGAAGGAAGAATAGCAATATTGTCTGACGGAACCCCTTTTGTAATAACTGTTCCATATTTTTTTGCAGAAACCTTCCAAGCTCCGGATGACTACTATATGAACATTTTTTTTGCAAATATGGCAAGATGGCTAAGGTATTTTGCCTTTGGTCTTGCAACTCTTATGCCTGGTTTTTATGTGGCATTAGTAACGTATCATTTTAGCCTGATACCTTCGGTTTTTACCTTTAGACTTGCGGTGTCAAGAGCCGGCATACCTTTTCCTACTATAATAGAGGTTTATATGCTGTACTCCTTTTTTATGTTTGTGCGGGAGGGTAGTATCAGACTGCCACAGCCCCTTGGTTCTTCTATGAGTATAGTAGGAGCATTGATACTGGGGGATGCCCTGGTAGCATCGGCTTTGGCCTCCAATGTTACACTGATCGTAATAGCACTGAGCTCTATAACCTCATTTTTGGTGCCTAGAAATTATGGAGCTTTATCAATATGGGCAATTATTATCATATTTTTTTCTTCCCTATTGGGCTTGCCGGGTTTTTATATAGGCTTCATATTGCTTTGTTCTCATATAACAGGCCTCAAAACCTGTGGTTATCCATTTGCTTATCCTTTAGGCACTCTGAAGGAGTTTAAGTTTAGGGATATTGTAGTCAGAGGCAGGCTGGATAAAATGGCTACGAGCGTATTTGCTGAAAACAAGAAGGTGAAAAGATGAGAAAATTACTGCTTGGTGTTTGTATTGCATCCAGTCTGCTTTTGACCAGCTGCTTCAGCTATAAGGATGTAAACAGAATGGCTTTTGTAACTGCAATTGTTGTGGATGTAACTGACGATGGAAAACCAAATCTGTATCTGGAGGTATTCAGACCTTATAGAAGTGAATCCGATTCATCTGGAAAAGGGCAGCGATTAGTCTACCATAGTGTAGGCGAGGATATGTATGAAGCTCTCAGGCTTGTCCAGCTGAACTCCAGCCAAAAGGTGAACTTTACTCAGAACAAAGCCATCATATTTACAAAAAAGGCAGCTGAGGTAGGTATTGATAAATTTTTAGATATGCTAAATAGAAACCAGCAGTTTTTGCTTAGACAATTTTTATATTTTACTGACAGTGATGCTTCAAAGTTTTTAGATGTTAAATTAAATGAAGAAGCTTATATAGGACTATATCTATCGGATGTTTCCATCATCAGAGAGGATTATGCTAAGGTAGCTACAACCAGAATTGATAAATATTTAAATGAAAGGCTGCTAGGAAATGAAGTTGTTATAATACCAAATGTAAAGGTTACTGAAACACATTTTGACAATAAGTTAAGCTTTTCCGGAGCAGCGGTTATCCAAAAGGATAAGTTTAAAGATTTAATAAGTATAGGAGAGCTTAGGGAATACAGCATTATGATGAATATTGCCCGCAAAGGTATGGTTGACGTAGAATATCAGGATACCGGAAATATTATGGGCTTTGAGATATTAGACAGCAAGGCAGATACGGATCTCACTTATGACGGAGAAACTATACGTCTAAGCAAGAAGGTGAAAATGAAATTAAGCTTTGGAGAAACACAAAAGCCTTTTGATCTGGATAGCGAAGCTAATCGAACAAAGCTAAAGGAAAACGTTGAAAAAAAGTTAAGCGAAGAGATGTATATACTATTTAATAATTGGAAGGAAAAAGGTATTGACATATTTGAGGTGAAGAGAACCTTTGAAAGAGAGTATCCCACCACAAAGCTGGATGTAGATAATATAATGGATATAACAGAGCTTGAGCTGGAAGTAAGCATTGAAATTGAAGGAAGTACAGACGTTACCGACTTTGTCAAATAAAAAAGCACACATATCACTGCATGCTTTTTGTATAGCTTGATTCATTTATTTTAATACACGTTTCTTGGCTGAACGTCTAGGGATTACAAGCTTGAATGTGGATGGCTGCTTCAAAAGCTCCATCGCTGCAAAACCTGCAATAATAGGGAGTGCTATGTAGATCCATAGACGCATGCTTTTAGCAAGCTTTAATATTATGATTTCAACTAAAAGGACAATAGCCCAAATCATTGAGTTTCTGCTTGTAGAGTTCATGCTTATACCTCCTTAGTATTTTGGTATTAGTATAACAGATATTTGTTTGGTATGCATTATTAATGTATTTATAGAGTAAAAAAAATGTATAATAAAAATATGAAAAGGATAAGGGGTGATTTAGAATGAAAAAAAGATTTTTATATAAAAGTATGCTTATTACCTTTATATTAATTGCAATGATAGCCACAGTATTGGGATGTACTGCAAAACAGCCGGAAACTCCAGTCCCAGACCCAGCACCTACTCCAGTGCCTCCTGAGCCAGTTCCAACAGAACAGCCTCCTGTAACTCCTCCAACTGCTGGCGATATAAGTCAATATATGCCCATGAAGGTAGGATACATATGGCAGTATGAAGGAGACGGCAATGAATATGCTTCATATACCTCAAGAGTAGAATATCAAGAAAACAATCGGTATCAAGTGACTAAAGACAATGGAGGCACAGTAATGGCCAACATCTATGAGGTTACGGATGACAGCATAATACATGTGTATCAAATGGGTGAGAGCTATGATCAAAAAAATCTTTTGAATGAAAAAGAGAATTTAGAGGAAGTATTAATTAAGCTGCCTTTACAGGTTGGGAACAAATGGATTAGCGAAGAAAACACTTATGAGATTATAGATACCAAAGCATCTATAACTGTACCCTATGGTACTTTCGATAATTGTCTTGTGATTAAGCGAACCTATAAAGATGGCAGTGAAGAATTTATGTATTACAAAGAAGGAATAGGCTTGCTACAATCAGAGTTTAGGTCAGGAGATTTTAAGGTATTTTCCAGATTGAAGGATTTTTCCAGTAAATAAAAAAGTGTTGAAATAAAAGGCATATACGAAATTCTCGTAAATGCCTTTGTCTTTTAAAAATGCAATAAGGTATGAAATGCCATGCTTGTGGAAATAATCGAAATAATATTAAATGGACAAGGTGGTCTTTCATGAAAAAGTTTATGGTATTGATTATAGTCCTTTGCTTTATTTTAATAAGCTGTGTAAAAAGTATTGAAAATGATTTGCAGACTGGCGGTGCTCCAATAAAAATACAAAGATTTGTTGGAAGATTTGAGGAAGCTATAAGCTTGAATAGGAGCTTTAAGGATAAAATTATGATTCAGAAGGAGCAGGAAGAGAGCTTCGATATTTATAGCTTTGATATAAACTCACCAACCATTAAATTTGAGTACTCCATAAAACCTCAGAATAATTTACTTTATAGTGAACAGCTTGATAAGGATAGAATACTCAAGGTCAAGCAGTTGGGCAACAGTGAAGAAGATAATATATTGCTGCTCGAAGATAGATCCACAAGAAATATAGCAAAAAAGATTGCCTATTCAGGGTCAGCCCTGATTTCTACTTCGCCAAGTAAAGATTATATTGTTTACTTGGCAGCGGATGACTTCTTAAACCGTTATGGGTTATACCTCTACAATTTAGAAACAGAACAAACAATTCAATTAATCGATACAGCTGGGGAAGAGCTGCTAAACGATATGGCATGGAATATTTCATGGTCTCCCGAGGAAACATTTATCGTTGTGTCCAACAAGCTGGTTTTTGACGTTGAAAGAGGAAAGCAGATACGTGAGATTCATGCTGAAAATATTTTATGGTCTCCTTCCGGCAATAAGCTGGCATTTATAAAATCAGATAAGGGCTACGGCAAGGCTGTCTATCTATTGGATGTAAATACTGCGGCAGTAGAAGAAGTATTTATTGTTAATCAAGGTGAATATTTGCCAGGATATATTGTTTGGAATGAAAAAGAGTCAAAGCTGGCATTTGTTATTGCTTTATTAGATGAAGCGAAAGAGCTAGGTGATATAAGCCCTTATCGAGGAATTTACAGCTTGGATTTAAAGGTAAAGGAAGCAGTAAGAATTGACAGTATACTCAATCTAGACCCAACGGCGGTAGAGAATCTGGTAAACCTTCAGTATAATGCTGATGGTAGTGTACTTACATTTACAATCACTAACCACTCAGACCGTGACCTGTATGTGTACAATTTAAATACTGAAGATTTTGGATTTTTTACAAATATAGAGTATCTGCATTTTGAGGATAATGAAAACTATGTATGCAGTATAGATAGTCGTTTGTATTTTGTGTATGAACAACGTGTTATGGAGCTTGATGAAGGTATGACCAGCAGATCGATATATCGTGCAATAGATACAATCGAGGACCTATATATATCACAGGACGGCAATTCAATGATTATTATAGAAAAGGCAAAGGATGAAATAATTTTGAGACAGTTGTCGGGCTTTGCGAATCTGAGTATGTAGAAATACATGCTTTTTTTTACATGAAGTGATTTGTCTGAAAATTAAAAACGATTGTGCGCGTTTCGAGTACAATGCATATAAAATGTACTTGAAATTTGCACAAAACTGTTTTTTATTAAAAAGATTAATGATATAATATGTATGAATAACATTAATAAGACTTTGACAACAATAAATAGAATATATGTAAAATAGGAGGAATTGAAATGAAAAAAATATTAATTACGGGAGCTTTAGGGCAAATCGGTACAGAGCTGACGACATACCTTCGTGGACATTATGGCAATAACAATGTAGTAGCCAGCAATAGAAGCAAGCACGGTGATGAAAAGCTTCTAGAAGCAGGTCCTTTTGAATTGCTTGACGTTGTAGATGCAAAAGGTGTGGCGGAAGTATGTAAGAAGCATGGAATCAATCAAATCATTCACTTGGCAGCAATTCTATCTGCAAATGCAGAAAAGAATCCACAGCTAGCATATGATATCAATATGAACGGTACATACAATGTATTGGAAGTGGCAAAGGAACAAGGAATAGCTGTATTTACACCAAGCTCAATAGCTGCATTTGGAGCGAGCACGCCTGCGGACAATACTCCACAAGACACGATACAAAGACCATCAACAATGTATGGTGTAACGAAGGTTGCAGGAGAGCTGCTTTGCGATTATTACTTCAAAAGATATGGTGTAGACACTAGAGGTGTAAGATTCCCAGGTATCATTTCTAATGGTGTTCTTCCAGGTGGCGGCACTACAGACTACGCTGTGCATATATACTATGAAGCACTTAAGAATAAGAAATATGCATCCTATATAGGAGCAGGAACATACATGGACATGATGTATATGGACGATGCTTTAAAGTCCATTCATGATTTAATGGAAGCAAATCCTGACAAGCTTGTACACAGAAATGCATTTAACGTAACTGCTATGAGCTTTGACCCAGAAATGTTAGCTGCTGAAATTAGAAAGCATATTCCTGAATTTGAGCTAACCTATGATGTGGACCCTGTGAGACAAGCAATTGCAAACAGCTGGCCTAATTCATTAGATGACAGCGCTGCAAGAGAAGAATGGGGATGGAATCCTAAGTATGACCTGGCATCCATGACAAAAGATATGTTGGAAAAACTATCAGTAAAATTAAACGCAAAGTATTAAAAATATATTAAGGCAATAAATGGAGGTAAAAAATGAGCGTTCATGATTTGGATTTTATAACGGAAAAGTTAAATGAGCTAAAGGATCAAGGTGTATACAGAAAGCTGACTGTATTGGGAAGTGCATCAGGTCCAAGGTGCGTAATCAACGGTAAAACCGTAATCAATCTTTCGTCTAACAACTACCTTGGTTTTGCAAATCACCCGAGAATGAAGAAGGCTGCTATAAAAGGGATTGAAGATTGGGGCGTAGGAGCAGGCGCAGTTAGAACAATAATAGGAAACATGTCAATTCATGAGCAGCTAGAAGAAAAGCTTGCAAAGTTTAAGCACGTTGAAGCGGTATTGACATTCCAATCAGGCTTCACTGCAAACGCAGGCTGCATTCCTGCAGTAACTGACAAGGGCGACGTTATCATAACTGACGAGCTAAACCATGCCAGCATAATAGATGGCTGTCGTTTAAGCAAGGCAGATGTGGTTAGATTTAAGCACAGTGATATGGAAGATCTTGAGAGAGTTATTCTTGAGGTTAAGGATAAATACAAAACAAAGATGATCATAACTGACGGCGTATTCAGCATGGATGGAGATATAGCGAAGCTTCCTGAGATCGTTGAATTGGCAGAAAAGTATGGTTGCATAACCTACGGAGATGATGCACACTCCAGCGGTGTTTTGGGCAGCAACGGACAAGGTTCAGCTCACCATTTCGGTTTATCTGACAGAGTTGATATCCAAATAGGAACTCTTTCAAAGGCGATAGGTGTTGTAGGGGGCTATGTTGCAGGAAGAAGAAATCTTATCGAGTGGTTGAACCACAGAGGAAGACCATTCCTATTCAGCACAGCGTTGCCACCAGCAGTAGTAATGGCTTGTATGGAAGCTATAGACATACTTTCAGAGAGCACAGAGCTGACAGATAAGCTTTGGGACAATGCAAAATACCTGAAGGCTGGCTTAGACAATCTAGGCTTCAATACTGGCAACAGTGAAAC
>MGOS01000068.1:8336-8654 GCA_001797185.1 Clostridiales bacterium GWB2_37_7 | reverse complement strand
GCGATTTAGCAGACGAAAACGCAAATAAGCTTTGGATGAAGTATTATACAGCAAGCAATACAAGGGTTATACTGGTAAATTCCATCAAGGGAACTGGCTTAAAGGAAGCTACAACTGCCGCCAAGCTTTTGATGAAGGAGAAGATAGACAAGTTAAAGGCCAAGGGTCTGTTGGTTAAAACCATAAGAGCGTTGATAATCGGTATTCCAAATGTAGGAAAGTCAACACTTATAAATAAAGTAGCAGGGCGAAGTGTTGCTCAAACAGGAGACAGACCTGGTGTAACAAGAGCTAAGCAATGGATCAAAATTAGTAATG
>MGOS01000068.1:0-8277 GCA_001797185.1 Clostridiales bacterium GWB2_37_7 | reverse complement strand
GCCTATAATCTTGCTTTTACCGGAGCCATAAAGGATGATATATTAGATGTCTATGAGTTGGCACTTAAGTTATTAGAAAGACTGCAGCAGGATTTTTTCAATAACCTTAAGGAAAAATATAAGCTGGAGGATTCTACTAGGGAGTTGTCTATATACGACTTATTTAATTTGATCGGTAAGAAACGCGGCTGTATGATAGCGGGCGGTGAGATAGATATTCGAAGAGTTGCTGTAATGCTGCTGGATGACTTTAGAGGCGGTAGAATTGGAAAGATAACACTGGAGCTTCCACCCGAGAAAACAGAATAAAATATGGTATAATATGAGCATATGCAATCTGCGTATGCTCATATTATATAAAAAACTTACCGATAAATATATCATGAAGTTTAAAGGAGATATACAATGGCTGTAAAAATAAAATACGATGAAAAAGAAATTCAACGCTTACATATAATGACTGAGTATGAAAGAAAATGCCACGCGGAGGGCTATAAGCTAGTTGCAGGTATTGATGAAGTGGGCAGAGGACCTCTGGCAGGACCTGTTGTCGCAGCGGCGGTAATATTAGGGGAAGGTGTTGTAATACCCGGGGTAAACGACTCCAAGAAGCTGTCGGAAGCAAAAAGAGAAGTTCTTTATGATGAAATAAAAGCAAAGGCTGTGGCAATAGGAGTAGGCATGGCAGCGGTGGAGCTTATTGATGAAATTAACATACTTAATGCCACCTACGTAGCAATGAAGCGAGCATTAAATGAACTTAGTGTACAGCCAGACTACATTTTATTGGACGCAGTGACATTAAAAGATGTAACAATACCACAAAAAGGAATCGTAAAAGGTGATACATTATGCCTTTCCATAGCAGCCGCTTCTATTATTGCAAAGGTAGAAAGAGACAGGCTGATAAGCGCATATGATGCTATATATCCCGAGTATAAATTTTCAAAGCATAAGGGCTATGGCACCAAAGAGCATATGGAATGTATACGTAAGCTTGGGCTGCTGCCTATTCATAGGCGCAGCTTTACTAAAAATATATAAAGAAGTGATATTATGAGAATTACAGCGCAACAACAATTAAATATAAAGCCTCAATTAGCAGACTTCCTATCAAAGCTAGAGGTAGGGGATACCATTAAGGGAAAGCTTGTAGAGCTGTTGGGACAAAGCATTTCTATTAAGACTGCATCGGGGCAGGTATTTACTGCTGCTTTGATGCAGTCTGTGGAGTTAAAGCCTGGTCAGGTTGTGGAGCTGAATATTAACAGCATAACAGAACAAGGTATATTTGCAGAGCTCAAAACTGAAAATCAAAAGACGATTTTAAATGAAGATGCAAAGCTGCAGCAGCTGTTGAAGCAAATGGATATAAAGCCTGAAGAAAACAATCTACAAGCAGCCAAGCTATTATTAAAATTCAACATGTCAGTTACAAAAGAAAATATCACAAACCTTATTAACACGCAAAAAAGCATGGAAAGCCTCGCCAAAGGGGATGCTCCAAAGGCTATAGCTTTGCTGCAGTCAGAGTTGAACATTAATAATACAGAGGTGACTAAGCTTGTGAAGATAGCGGCAGCATTGGAGCCGCAGAGTAAGGAAATACTGAAGGCACTGCAAATGAATAAAGAAATGCCAGTTGTTGAGGTCAAAGCTCTGCAAAATGAAGCAAATGATGCAGAACCTAAGCCGCAAGTACTCCCGAAGCAAGCTGAGGTACGAAGAACTATGGATAATGGTCCAAAGGCAGTATTGCAGCAGTTGGCAGCTGAGGTGACAAAGCAGGGTATTGAACAAGATATCGTAAGTCAAGAGCCTAGGCTAGAAAAGCTGATTAACACCATTACAAAAGTATTTGAAGCAGTCTCACAGGCTAAACCTGAGCAAGCTGCATATATGTTGTCAAAGGAACTAAAAATTACACCTGCAATCGTCAAAGCGATTGTAGATAATAAAAACGGAGAAAACATGCTGTCAAAGCAGCTGGAAGGCTTCGAGAAGCTGGTGGAGGCCTTGGAAAGAAATCAGGTAGATGTAAAAGAAATGAAGCAGGAGCTAAAAAAGCTGTTTATTAAACCGGAATTATTGCAGGACAAGGAACAGGTAACAAAGAATTTTAAGGATATTGTTAAATTAGGCACAAAGCTGGAGTCTTTGATTAGAGAGCAGGGTTTGGAGAACCAGCTGGATACCTCTGTGCTTCAAGATGCTAAGAATAATATGGACTTTATAAAAAACATTAATACTAATATAAACTATATTCAAATTCCCTTAGATATAACTGATAATAAAACTACGGCAGAAATTTACGTATTTAACGATAAGAAGAAAAGCAAGGCTATTAATCCTGAAAATGCAACCATATTGATTGCATTGGATTTAAATAAGCTCGGACATATCGAGAGCCTTATTTCAGTTGTGAAGAAAAATGTAAGCATCACCTTTAAGGTAGAAAAAGAGGATTTTAAGAAAATAATCAATAATACAGTTGAAGCCCTGAAGCAAGCTCTTGAGGCAAGGGGCTATAGCTTAAATCCTCTTAAGCTTATTGATATTGAGGAAAAATTTAACCTACTGGAGCTGGAGGAGCTGACCAACATGGATTTGGGTCAGCGGTATCTAGACATAAGGGTGTAAAATGAAGGATAAAATGAAAAAGGCAGCCGCACTCACATATAAGGAAGGGGAGCAAGCTCCTATTGTAACTGCCTTGGGTAAAGGTGAAGTGGCAGAAAGAATTATAAAGACAGCTCAGGAGAATGATGTACCAGTTTTTGAAAACGCTGAACTGGTATCTACTTTAATACAATTGGATTTGGGACAGCAGATACCGCAAGTGCTATACAGTGTAGTTGCTGAAGTATTGGTTTTTGTTTCGGATATTGAGAAAAAACTAAAGGGGTAAGACGATGAAGTATAATAAACTTTTGGGTGCCTTTGGTGAGGAAATGGCCTGTGGTTTTTTAGTGAAGCAGGGCTATAAAATATTGGAGAGAAATTTTAGCTGCAAAGCAGGAGAGCTGGATATAATAGCTTTTGATGGTGATACCATCGCTTTTATTGAAGTCAAATGCAGAACTGGCACTGGCTATGGCAATCCCTCTGAAGCTGTCAGCTACTATAAGCAAAGCAGAATTGTAAAGGCTGCATTATTCTTTATGACGAAGAATAAGATTTTTGATTATATGAGCAGATTTGATGTGATTGAGATACTAACAGATGGAACAAAGGAATGTACAACAATAAATCTAATCAAAAATGCCTTTGAATACAGCGGAAAATACGGATATTAGAGGTGTAAAATATGCTACTTAAGAATTCCTTACATATTTCCCATGAACTGGTTAGCAAGGTTGTTCAACAAGGGGATGTGGTAATTGATGCCACTATGGGAAATGGAAATGATACTTTATTTTTAGCAAAGCTGGTAGGTGACTGTGGTAAGGTATTTGCGTTTGATGTACAGCAGCTGGCTCTTGATAATACCAAGAAAAAGCTTATTGAGGCTGAAGTATTTGACCGAACTGAACTCATTCAAGATGGCCATCAGAACATAGATAAATATATTCAAGGTGGTATAAAGGCAGTAATGTTCAATTTGGGCTATTTGCCCAAGGGGGATCACAGCATAGGTACAAGGGCTGAGACGACTATAGAAGCTGTTGAAAAATGTCTTGAATTGCTATGTAAGGAAGGCATCGTTATGATTGTCATCTATTATGGCGGTGACAGCGGCTTTGAAGAGAAGAACGCAGTGATGGAATACTTCAAGACCTTGGATTGTAAGAAATACGCTGTATTGGTACATGATTTCGTGAACCAAGTGAATTGCCCGCCGATTGCGGTTTGCATTGAGAAAATGATTTAGTAAAGTTTCCTATTCTTTGCTATAAGGAACGAATTTGCTTCCGCAAAGCTTCAACAGCAACAGAAGGCATGCTTTAAGTGCCACAGCTCTGGGGTGCGACAAAGCAAGCTTCTTTAGGGGTATTCCTAGTGGGAGGAGGAAGCTTTACTCCTGCAAGTTATTCCTTATGCAAAGCGTTTATTGGTGTTTATAATCATGTAGTTTCTATTCTTTGCTATAAGAAATGAAATGTCAAAGCATTCATTAGGATAAAAATAAATCTATACAGGGGGTATTACTATGGCAGTGAAAGTAATTTATCAATTGGGCAACAAAAAGCTTTATGAGATGTCAGATGAGGTGAAATTTGAAGAACTTAGCCAGATCAAACAAGTAGTACTGGATTTGCACGATACCATGATGAATTTCAGAAAGACTTATGGAGTTGGTAGAGCCATTGCTGCACCACAAATAGGTATAATGAAAAGAGTATTATATATGAATATAGATCAGCCTGTTGCCTTTATCAATCCTGAATTAGTGGATAAAAGCAAGGAAATGATCACGCTATGGGACGACTGTATGTGCTTCCCAAATCTTCTGGTTTGGGTAAAAAGGCATAAAAGCTTGACAATAAGATACAGAGATTTAAATTGGGAGCAACAGGAGATGAAGCTAGAAGGCGACTTGTCAGAGTTGCTGCAGCATGAATACGACCATCTGGATGGTATATTGGCTGTCATGCGGGCTGTTGACGGCAAAGCCTTTACTTTTAGAAGTGAAATATAAATAGCGCTGTGCTATAATTGTTGATGTATTAATTTGTATATAAGGGGAGTAGCTATGTATTTATATATTATCGAGGGATTGGACAAGACTGGTAAAACTACTTATACCAAAAATAAATTTGCAGGATATAGTAAAATAAGGTTGCCAGGCGGTTTCGAATATACACATGAAATGAGAAGATTTTTCATGGAGGGCAAAATACCTCATTTCGAAATGATACATGTCATATTCGGTGAACATATGGCGGCACTACAGCATTTGTATTATAACAACACCGAGAGCTATGTTCTGGACAGAAGCTTTATATCTTATTTGGTATATCAAAAGGAACTGTTAATTAAATATGGCTACTATGATACCTACAAAAAGCTTCTCGAGGAGATGTTTGGGAGGCTTTCAGAGAAATATGAAATAAGGATACTATATTTTTCGAAAAGACTGGTACAGCGCAAGGACGACTGGCTGGAATATATGGATGCAGATGAACTGAAAAATAATTTTGATGAGCTGCTGGGACAGGAAACTTATAGTAGATATGTAGATAATATAGATATAGAATGCAAGTGTAATGGTAAACATATTTCTTATTGACATCTTCACATTTTAATGATAACTTAATATATGAAATTAAATATTGAATCTTCAGGGCGGGGTGTGAGTCCCCACCGGCGGTAAAGCCCGCGAGCCGTAAGGTTGATTCGGTGAAATTCCGATGCCGACAGTATAGTCTGGATGAAAGAAGATGATGTGCTAAGTTGCATGTCACTGTTTTAAATATAATTTGATTTAATTATATTATTTGAGCAGATTAACGCCTTGAATTTTTATTCAAGGCGTTTTATTTTTATTAAGGTTACAGATAATATAGTTTGAGGTGTTAACGTGGATATTAAATATATGAAAAGGGCATTGGACTTAGCAAAAAAAGGAATGGGTTATACTAATCCGAATCCCATGGTGGGTGCTGTAATCGTAAAGGACGACAAAATAATCGGTGAAGGTTACCATCAACTGTATGGCAGTCATCATGCAGAGGTGAATGCCTTTAAGAATGCTACTGAAGATGTGGCAGGTGCGACAATGTATGTCACCCTGGAGCCTTGCTCCCATTATGGTAAAACGCCGCCTTGCGCCAATGCAATTGTTGAAAAAAGGATAAAGAAGGTCGTTATAGGATTAAAGGATCCAAATCCTTTGGTAGCTGGCAAAGGCATTGAAATTCTTAGAAATAACGACATTGAGGTAGTCACAGGAGTCCTAGAGGAAGAAGGAAGAAAGCTCAATGAAATATTTCTAAAGTATATAACCACCAAGCTGCCCTTTTGTATTTTAAAAACAGCTATGACCTTAGATGGAAAGATAGCAACCCATACTGGTGACTCAAAATGGATAACCAATGAGCTTTCCAGGGCGTATGTGCATCACCTAAGACATAGAGTTTCAGGAATTATGGCAGGGATTGGAACATTACTTGCAGATGATCCAATGCTGAATACCAGATTAATTGATTGTGAAGGCAAAGATCCCCATAGAATCATAGTGGACAGCAAAACAAGATTGCCCTTGGAAGCTAGGATACTAAATATGGAATCAACTGCGAGGACAATTGTAGCAACAACAGAGGAAGCTGATAAGGAAAAAATCAAACAGCTGAATAACAAAGGTGTTGAAATAATAATAACACCATTGAATAATGGCAGAGTGGATTTGAATTATTTGATGAAAGAACTGGGTCAAAGAAAAATCGATAGCATTCTTTTGGAGGGTGGAGGCTCTTTGAATTATAGTGCTTTAGAAGCTGGAATAGTTGATAAGATGCTCGCTTTTATTGCACCAAAGATCATTGGCGGCAATGAAGCAAAAACCCCTGTAGAAGGAAAGGGCCTGGCATATATGAAGGATGCAATATTGCTTCAAGATATAGAAGTTCAACACTTTAATAATGACATTATGATAGAAGGATATTTAAGAAGGGAGTGGTAGAAGATGTTTACTGGTTTGGTTGAAGAGATTGGCGTAGTACAATCCATAAAAAAGTCAGCAAAATCAGCCAGAATAACGATTAAGGCTGACATTGTATTAGAGGGAATTAGACTTGGTGACAGCATAAGCACCAATGGTGTATGCCTCACAGCAACTGAATTTAGTGCAAAGAGCTTTACTGTAGATGTAATGGCTGAAACCATGAGAAGAAGCAATCTAAAGGATTTTTCTCCCGGGCAGGAAGTTAATTTGGAAAGAGCTATGAAATTAGGTGACAGACTTGGCGGACATATTGTCAGCGGGCACATAGATGGGTTGGGCACAATTGCAAATTATGAGAATGAGGACAATGCAGTCTGGATTACAATTTCCACTGACCCGGAAATACTGAAATACATAGTTCAGAAGGGTTCAATTGCTATTGACGGAGTAAGTCTGACAGTGGCTTATGTGGATGAAAGCGTTTTTAAGGTATCCATCATACCTCATACCAAGGATGCTACGACATTGCTAAGAAGGAAGGTAGGAAATGAGGTAAATTTAGAATGTGATATCGTGGGTAAATATATAGAGAAGCTCATGGGAGCAAAGGAACAAGCACCTAAGAACCAAGGAATCAGTTTTAACTTTTTAAGTGAGAATGGTTTTGCATAAAAATTAAGGAGGAAATGAAATGTATAAGTTTAATACCATTGAAGAAGCAATCGAGGATATAAGAGCAGGTAAAATTGTAGTCGTAGTGGATGATGAAAGCAGGGAAAATGAAGGGGATTTGTTGATGGCAGCTGAAAAAGCAACTCCAGAAGCCATTAACTTTATGGCAAAGTATGGACGTGGTTTAATCTGCTTACCTATGAGCAAAGACAGATTAAAACAATTAGATATCTGTCAAATGGTAGAGAAAAATACGGATAGCCACGAAACGGCCTTTACGGTGTCCATTGATGCAATAGAAACGACTACAGGAATTTCAGCCTTTGAGAGGGCAGCCACAATAGTAAAGGTATTGGACCCAAAAGCCACAGGTAAGGATTTCAAAAGACCCGGACACATATTTCCTCTGGAAGCAAAGACCGGTGGAGTTTTAAGAAGAGCTGGACATACTGAGGCAGCTGTTGATTTACCAAGACTTGCAGGGCTACAACCTGCAGGTGTAATATGTGAAATTATGAATGAAGATGGCACAATGGCAAGAGTTCCTCAGCTTATAGAATATGTGAAAACACATAACCTTAAGCTAATAACCATAGCTGATTTAATTGCCTATAGAAGAAAAAATGAAATATTGGTAAAAAAAATAACTGAAGCAAAAATGCCCACTAAGCATGGTGATTTCACTATTGTAGGCTATGAAAACATTCTTAATGGAGAGCATCATGTTGCTTTGGTAAAGGGTAATGTCACAGATGGAGAGCCTGTATTGGTAAGGGTTCACTCTGAGTGTCTAACAGGAGATGCCTTTGGATCTTTAAGATGTGATTGCGGGGAACAGTTTGCAAAAGCTGCACAAGACATAGAAAAAAGCGGTAGAGGTATATTGCTTTATATGCGTCAAGAAGGAAGAGGAATCGGGTTGATGAATAAGCTAAAGGCTTATTCACTTCAGGATCAAGGCATGGATACTGTTGAGGCAAATTTGGCGCTGGGGTTCCCTG
>MGOS01000067.1:23572-24189 GCA_001797185.1 Clostridiales bacterium GWB2_37_7 | reverse complement strand
TGGATTTGAAGAAGCTGCCATCGCTATGGAAAACGGAGACTATACTGCAATGAATGATTTCATGAATAACATTACAGATGAACAATATGACAAGATGATTGAAATTATGAATGAAAATGGCTTTAATGGTATGGGTAGCATGATGAGCTCTTTCAGCAAAGATGAAATGATTAATATGCATAATTCTGGTTCCATGATGAATAGATAATTTTCCACAATATGTGAAAAAGCTATACTTGAGTTATATCAAGTATAGCTTTTATTTTAAAGTGACAAATCCTTCATTTGCGCCAAGGTATCAATGACTGCAAATATCAATACCTTAGCCAGATTTGCAGTGGTATTATCTAAGTCAAATCTCGGGGATACCTCTGCAATATCAAAACTGACCGTTTTATTTAACTTAAGGATATATTTTATGAACTTCAGCACTCCCTCGGGATCTAAGCCCAAGGGCTGCGTAGCGCTTACTCCCGGTGCAAAGGCCGAGGAGAATACATCAGCGCATATGGTCATATAAATATGGTCGTTATGTTTTATAAAGTCATCCAACCGCTCCAGCATACTCCAATTGTCACTGCTAGAAATATCATTTTCAAATCTATTTCCTACAATGT
>MGOS01000067.1:21231-23543 GCA_001797185.1 Clostridiales bacterium GWB2_37_7 | reverse complement strand
CTATCGGCTGTTTTGAACAGGTCTATTGTATTACCGTGCTTTTGAATTCCCATGCAGAAATAAGAATACTTCAGACCCTTGCTCTCGCACACATCTGCTATTTGTCTAAACATCGTACCAGAGCTGCCGCCCATTGGATAGGGCCTTAGATCAAAGTGTGCATCAAAGTTTATGACGCCTATCTTAGGCTTCTGTTCTGTTTTAGTCAGATGATTCAATATCCCCATATAATGTCCAAAGGCTACTTCATGTCCGCCGCCCAAAACGATGGGAAATAGCTTAAGATTCAAAAGCTTGTCCACCGCCTTTGACAGCAGCTCTTGACTTTGTTCAAGATTTCCATCCTCACAAAGTATATCCCCTGCATCATACAGCTTAACCTCCTGAGTAAATCTACAGGGCAGGTTTGCCAATGCTTTTCTTATATTTTCAGGACCTTTGGCAGCACCAACTCTACCTAAATTTCTTTTAACTCCTTCATCACTGCAAAAGCCAATAATAGCGATTCCCAGCTTACCGGTATCGATATTCAAATCATCCGCTCTCAGATCTATCCTTTGCACCCATTGATGCAGCCTAAAGGCATCATAGTTGGTTTCACTGTCAATACGGCCTGTCCAAACATTTACATCTGTCATTTTATATCTTATATCAAGCATATTATCCTCCAAAAACAAAAAGCTTATAACAAGATTTTACTGAAAGGTTTTTTGTGTTTTTTGCAAAAAACCTACCCGAGCGTTTCAACAAGGCAGGGGATATATGCCCACCGCCTCTTGCAGAAATCGGAACCCGCCACTTATAGAAGTGGGGGACATCTTTTGCCTCGTTATATGTATAGTATAACATACAAGCTCTGTAAACTTGAAGAAGCTACCCTTTGTTATTTCTTCCAGATGTCTCTATAATTCCAATTGATTTGAGCTGCTTGGTGATGAATTTTCTTAGAACGTGTCCAAATCTCTTCGGAGGCTTATTTTCATGAGCTTCTATTGCAATATCAGCCATTTTCATAATGCTCTCAAAGGATCTTGCTCCTGCTATAAACCTGCCAGAGTGACAGAAAATCCCATCATCAATTCCGACTGTTTCATTCAGTTCTTCATCTCGCTTGCCTGCCCAGGCCTCCGGCAAGCTTTTTCGATTTCCTAAGGAGCCGTTTCCTCTTACAGTCTGAAGCAAGAACTCCTCTTCTCTTGGGAAAGCAACAAATAGAACCTGTCTCTCCCGATCTATACTGTTTAGAACTCTAGCCCAAGGATAGGATCTTTCAAGCACCAATAGCTCCGGTCTCGGACGTTTCTCAAAAGCCGCAGCAATATGCGCCTTGGCTTTCACTGTTGAGATTTGTTGCGCCAAGGCATTTCCAAGTACAACATCTGCCAGCTTAACTGCTTGATGAAAGTATTCGTCCTCATTTTCTGCATCAGCGTCCCAGGGTGGGTTGAAATTCGATATCAGTGTCGAAATATTAGGTGTAGGAATAATTGTCATGGCTCCTCTAATTCCGTTATCGGAGGCATCAATAGATTCTATTAGATTTCTGTCTATATATCGAAACACATTATATACTTCATCCTCTGACAAGGTGGGTGCATTGATACGCACGACCTCTTTGCCAAATTTTCTCCATATCAAACCGCTGGCAGCGTATGGTGTGCCGCCCTCTCTGAATTCTTTATCCACTTGATGGTGGTCAAACTCCCCATCTCCCACATCGTAGACGATATCAAGATTCTTCAGCATCTCTTCGTCACGAGTTCTTACCAGTTCAATTTCAAATATTTCTTTTAGTATAGCTGTTGCCATGACTTCATCTGCATGAAATCTGCCGTTATGGGTTCCTACTTTTTTGAATTCCTTTACCGCTTCTATAGTAACACCTTCTAACTATGTATTTTTGAAAAGATATATTTTCGTTCTGGCACAGAGACCAGCCCCTACATAGTTAGTATTTATCATTTATACTTCTTTAATACGACCTACCTGAAATCCTCCATAAACCGCTCTGCATCCTTGGGCTGCCATTGTCTGTCCACTAGTGCAGGACCTTCCTGCAAATAGCTTATTCTATCTAAATATGTGCTTTTATTTACTAAATGCAAACAGCCAGCCCAGGTCATATACCCGGACTGGCTTCTATCGTTTTATATACTCTGTTTACTTAGGCTACTATACCAAAATTCTTAGCCATATAATAACCTACGCTTAAAAACATAGAAGCAAAGGGTACCAGCATAAAAATCAAAACAAAATTGCTTTTCAATGCTGGGATAAATGCTACTAAAAATCCACCGGTAAAATTTACAATG
>MGOS01000067.1:15089-21193 GCA_001797185.1 Clostridiales bacterium GWB2_37_7 | reverse complement strand
CAAAGGAGCCAATCAATGGCGTAAATCTCGCTAAAACAATCGCCAAAAAATCGGCTTTGTCATAAATTTTTCTTGTATGGTTTATGTGCTCTACCTTAATAAAGGGGATTTTTTGATTATTGATCAGTTTGTACCTAATCGCTTTTCCTAAGAAATATGATGTTAAGTCACCTAAAGTAATGGCTGCAATAAGTACAAGGAATGATATCACCGGATTTAATAAACCTGCAACACTGAGGGACGCTATCAAGAAAATCATCGAAACGCTTGGAAACACTGGTGCAGTGAATACAAATGCTGTCCCGATGAATAAGATTAAAAACATGATCATATATGCCAAGCTGCCGCCGCTGCTTACAGCCTTTTCAATTATGATATTCGCTTGAGTAAATAATTCCATAGCTTTTGTTATAAATTCCAAATTGTCCACTCCTTTCTGCTTGAGCTGTTTACTATATGTTTCGCACTAAACATTTTATTTTGGTTTCAAATAGTGCGAAACATTTTCCGCAATTCATATGTCGTGAAAAGTACGTATTTAAAATACGAAATCAGACGCTTCAACTGATTTTGTAATGATAAATCTTTTTCACGACATATATATTATAAAATTTCTTAATAAACATATATAAAAATCGAGTTCACTTATATCATGTCATAATTCTTATCACAAGTATATACGAAATACTTTGCTAAATTACTTCAATATTCCACTGATTTTTATTAATAAATTAAAATATTTTATAATCTCTGTATTATCTACATATATGGAGAATTTTATTTCATACGATCCTATCCATAAAATGGTGTTCTGAGCTACTTAAAAGGTGAAGCAATAAATTAATCATTTATTAATTTCCATATTTTCATTGAATTCTCTACTAGCTGTGATTAAGGCTAGTCAAAAATGTTAACTATATAATTTATTATCTTACCTTGATAATGGTATAATATTAGCAACAATGCCTAAAGGGAGAGAAAAGACGTGAAAAACGAGCTTAAGAATTATTGTTCATCCTTGCATATAGAAGATGTAGGCATCGCAGCCATAGGTCCTTATAACGAGCTTGCAGAGAGATGGAGACAAAGATTAAACAAAGGGCATGTAACGGGCTTTGAGGAAAAGGACTTTGAACGAAGAATTGATCCACAGCTGACATTAGACAATGCACAGTCTGTTATTGTTTGTCTGTTTCCCTACTTTTCTGGCAGAAATGGAGATTCAAATCTTTCTAAGTCTAGTATTACGATAGATTATCATCTTGTTGTTCAAAACAAATTAGAACTAATTGGAAAATTTTTAAAAAACAAAATTACAGGCTTTGAGTACAAAGCCTTTGTAGACAATGGCCCCTTGGCAGACAGATATTTGGCATATTTGTCAGGCTTGGGCTACTTTGGCATCAATTCACATATCTTTGCTGATAAATATGGTTCCTATGTATATATCGGATATATTATCAACAACCATCCCTTTGAACCTGACAAACCGCTGGATAAAACCTGCAAGCAATGCGGAAATTGTATCAGAAACTGTCCCGGTAATGCTATTTTAGGTAACTTTGATATAAACCCTTTGCTCTGTCGCTCATTTATTACACAGAAAAAGGGTGAGCTGTTAGAAGACGAAATAAATATTATCAAGAAAAGCCCACTGATTTTTGGATGTGATATTTGTCAGGATGTTTGCCCACATAATAAAGCTGTGCCAAATACACCTATCAGAGAGTTTACAGAAAATATTGTACACAAAATTAACAATAAAGAAATTAAGGAAATATCCAACAAGGAGTTCAAAAGAAGATATGGTAACAGAAGCTTCAGCTGGCGAGGCAAAGGCATCCTGCAGAGAAATTTTGAGCTCATTAACAGAGATAAAAATCATACATAAAAAATGCGTCTCACGCCGCACTATTTTTCGCTAAGGAACCCTATGGTTCCCTTCGACGGATGCAAGCATCCTGAGCACCCTCCTTTAACGGCATGGGGATCCTCCCCCTTGCATACCCCATTGTATAGGGAATTATACTTTCCTATACAATGAAAAAGCAGACCTTTATCTGACCTTTTGCATATAATACCAATTCTTATTATTGGAATTCATTTATCAACCTCTCCTTTAAATAAAGCTAATACATCATATGCTGGAACATTATGGTAGGTTAATGAATTTTATTCATAATATAAAACAAAGACTGTGAAAATCACAGTCTTTGTCAAATCCTTCTATTTAAACTCCTTCAAACCTTACATAGCTTAATTCCTTGCTTTCCTTAAATAGCCAATAACCGATAAAACCTTCTCTGATGAGTCTTTCCTGCTTTTCTATATCACTAATCGCTGTCTTAAACAACTCTCTAGGATTTAGCATTGAAACAGGTTCAAGATTCCTATGAAGAATAAACCTCCATAATCCATCTGTTCCACTTTCTGAGGCATATTTTTTCTTAAGAGCCTTTATCTTTAATCCATTCTTCATAATATTTAGAAGACTGAAATAGTTTTGTGGTGATACTGTGCAGAGCAAATGCTTATAACCCAACTCTTGAATTACAGGTATCATTTCCTGTAAAGTCAGACTTTGCAGCCCATTTCCTCTATAATCAGGATGAACGACAGTAGTTTCAAGATGTGCTACCTTATTCAATTCCTTCTGTGGCAGTTTAATGTCATTGCCTAAGTTTTTATTGTCATATCCTGGAAAACCAACATAACGATATGCAATCAACTCTTGACTTTGATTAAATACTCCAATTATTTTTGCTCCCAGCTTCATATCCGTCATCATCTCATCATAGCTGTCAATGTAAAGAACTTGCTTGTTGGGCAGCTTGCTGTATACAAGGCCCTGTAAGGCTACAACCTCTTCAAGCTCTCTCTCTTTTATGAGTCTCATTTCATAGCCTTCTTGTTCTATTGAATTACCTACATGCTTGTTTATTATACCTGTTTTTAATGTCAACATGTGTCGTCCTCCTTTCAATTTATGTGCAAAAGTTATTATATTAACTAACAACCCATACGCTCAGTTAAAGTTGTATGTTTTTTATATTGTAACACATACAACTTGTACTCGTCAACAAGGTTGTTGGTTGTATACAAAATGTTTACAAGTTTTTTAATTAATAACAAAAAAAAGCCGCATTTTTGCGACTTTCTCATCATTATAGTTAAATAAATAATTAAATTTTAACTATTGGGATTTGGATTTCTGAAACATATTCATCCTCTGAATCAGAGAAATCATAATCTACAATGTTTTTTTCTATAGAATCTCCTGAAATTTCATAACTATTTTCCTTTATCCAGTTTATCAGAATTTTATAATGCTTATCCATTTCCCTATATGGTCCAAGGAAGGTTATGCAAGCATAATCATGTTCAGGAATAGCATTGAGTTGCTTATAAACCTCTTCATCAGAGGACATGATTTCAATGAAATAAGTAAACTTATCGAAGCTCTCTTTTTCAATATTCTCCCTTGAACAGGA
Organism: Clostridiales bacterium GWB2_37_7; assembly: GCA_001797185.1. GTDB lineage: Bacteria > Bacillota > Clostridia > Lutisporales > Lutisporaceae > GWB2-37-7. The sequence goes on along the minus strand of MGOS01000067.1, from coordinate 17,702 downwards.
TGTATACACTTGACCCTCTATTAATAAGGAACTGGTTTTTAGATACTTTTCATTTTGCTTAAATGATCTTTTTATACTGTAAGCATTTTCAATTTCATTTGTATCCAAAAAAACACCGATTCGCTGAGAAATTCTTTTTACCTTTACTTGATTCAATTCGTGTTTGGTGTTTTCTAACATTTCAAGCTTTGTTTGTATTTTATTCTTTAGATTTATGAGCCTGTCAATTTTATAATCTATTTCTTCATCTTTCTTTTTAAGCAGGTTCAATAAATTCTCAGTATTCTTGCTTCTCATATATTTTTTGATTTCTTCTAAGGAAATATCTATATTTTTTAGAAATAGAATTCTACTTAGCTTAAAGAAATCTCTAATGCTATAGTATCTATAATGGTTATTGGCATCATAATTAGGCTTCAACAAGTCAATTCTATCATAATGTCTAAGCGTATCAGTGCTTATATTAAAAAGCTTTGACAACTCTCCGATTAAAAATATATCTTTCACTGGACACTCTTCTCCTTACTATGTGTTTCTCATTTCATGATGTAATTATACAGACTATTGGAACCATTGGCAACGATTTATAAAGGCTAACAAAGCAACATCACTTGCTCCACCTGAAATAAGCGCATGAATAATTGGAATACTTGGAGCAGCTCCTTTAATTTATACTTAATATAAAACAAGCTATGTTTTTATAAGAAAACATAGCTTGTAAATAATTGTCTATTAATGATTAAATTATATTAACTGTTATAATATAGGCTTTCTGACGAATACTCCGGGTCGCTGGTTACATCAATACCAAGCTTTCTGAAAGTCTGTTCATCACTGCTGCTTAACATGGTCGTTGCATGTGCTTGACATCCCTTAAGCATAGCAAGCTTTTCCATAGCAACCTGTGCCATCGGGTTTGTAGCAGCGCATATGGTAAGCGCAATCAATATTTCTTCACAATCTAATGCAGGATTATTGCTGCTGAAGGTCTTTGATTTCAAGTTGATAATCGGCTCCAAAATTAGGGGTGAAATAAGATGTATCTCATCAGAAATATTAGCTAAATGCTTCACTGAATTTAAAATTACTGCAGCTGTTGCATTCATTGTGCTTGAGCTTTTGCCTGTCAATATAGTTCCGTCTTCTAGCTCTATTGCTACAGCTGAGCAAACTTCACTTTTATTAGATATTTCTTTTAGCCTAGTTGAATGTTCTCTTGCCGGAACAACAACCTTTCTGTCCTCTTGCTTTAGATTGAGCTCTTCCATTATAAGTATCGATCTGTCAAGAGTCTCCTTATCCACATATCCTTTTTTATACTCACAGCCAGTTTTGAAGTATCTTCTTATTATTTCTTGTCTAGACGCTTCCTTAATGACTTCATCATCAGTAATCCCAAAACCTACCCTATTAACACCCATGTCTGTTGGAGATTTATACATGGATTCTTCCCCAGTAATTTTCTCAATAATTCTCTTCAGCACAGGAAAAGTTTCAATATCTCGGTTATAATTCACTGTAACCTCGTTATACGCATCAAGATGAAAGGAGTCAATCATATTTACATCCTTAAGATCCACTGTTGCAGCTTCATAGGCTATATTCAGAGGATGCTTCAATGGTACATTCCACACTGGGAAGGTTTCGAACTTCGAATAACCCGCTACTTTACCTTGTTTATATTCATGATAAAGCTGGTTAAGACAGGTTCCCAATTTACCGCTTCCAGGTCCGGGAGCTGTAACAACAACAATAGGCTTAGTAGTTTCAATATATGGATTCTTTCCATACCCCTCATCGCTTACAATTGCATCTACATCTGTAGGATATCCCTTTGTTACCTTGTGCTTATAAACTTTGATACCTCTACGTTCCAGCTTATTTATAAAGACTTTTGTAGCAGGCTGTCCAGCATACCTTGTTATGACGACACTGTTTACGTCAAGCTCATAAGCTCTTAAATCATCTATTAATCTTAAAGTGTCGATATCATAGGTGATACCAAAGTCGCCTCTGATCTTATTTCTTTCTATATCTCCAGAGTAAATGCAAATGATAACTTCAACCTTTTCTTTTAGCTTATGCAGCAGCTTGATCTTTGCATTTTCATCAAAACCAGGCAAAACCCGTTTTGCATGAAGGTCAAACAAAAGCTTTCCACCAAACTCCAAATATAGCTTGTCATAATTATTCACTCTCTCTAGGATAAACTTAGATTGTTCTTCCAAATATTTTTTGTGGTCAAATCCAATTTTCACAACGCTCCCTCACTTTCGTAAATTTATTTTAATTTTTATCGTTAAGGTTTTTGTCCATAAACTATAATAATATGGCACTACAACTTTTTATTATCCCATAATCTTAGCTCATAGTAAATAATAATGATAATATTTTTCTCTAAATAATTCATTATCTTTAGCATATCAGCCTTATTATATCCATTAGTTTCCTATTATAACAAAAAAGCAGCATATGAATGCTACTCTTAATCTTATACTCGCTTTTCTTTGGGATTTCAGACCCCTTTATTTCCCCATATTATATATGTTCATATTTTTTATATCCAAATCCGAACGATATCTTTTGGATACTTCGATTAAAACCTTTATTGTA
>MGOS01000067.1:6503-15076 GCA_001797185.1 Clostridiales bacterium GWB2_37_7 | reverse complement strand
AGGGCATCCTTGCCCTTGGTTGGTGTGTTAATTACCAGGTCAACCTCCTTATTCTTTATTAAATTTAGTATGTTTGGTTCTTCTTCATTTAACTTCCTTACGTTTTCAACCTCTAATCCTGCTTGCTTTAAGAACTTTGCCGTTCCACTTGTGCACATTAAGCTATACCCTAGTGCATTAAGGTCCTTTGCAATATTCAGGAACTCTTGCTTATCGTGATCGTTAATCGTCGCAAGTACTACCCCTTGTTTTTTCTTCAAGAGCATTCCTGCCCCTAAGAAACCTTTGTAAAGCGCCTCATATATATCAGTTCCGACTCCCAATACCTCACCTGTGGATTTCATCTCTGGTCCCAATGAAACCTCAACACCGGGAAGCTTTTGAGTAGAAAACACAGGTACCTTTACTGCCACAAGCTCTGGTTCTTTATATACATTTATACCATAGCCCAAACTTCCAAGCTTTTCCCCCAGCATAACCTTTGTAGCAAGTTCAACGATAGGGACTCCGCTTACCTTGCTTATATACGGAACTGTTCTACTTGCTCTTGGATTTACTTCTATTACATAAAGCTTTTCATTCAATTCAATAAATTGTATGTTGATCATGCCTTTGATGCCGATTCCCAGAGCAAGCTTTTTAGTATATTCCAGTACCTGCTCCTTTATAGCAGCTGTAACATTTTGAGTTGGGTACATCGTTATACTGTCTCCGGAGTGCACTCCTGCTCTTTCCAGATGCTCCATAATTCCCGGAATTAAGATTTCTTCACCGTCGCATATTGCATCAACTTCAATTTCTCTTCCCATAAGGTACTTATCTATCAATACGGGATTTTTATGATCCTTAACAAAAGCATTTTGTAGGTAATAGCTTAATTCTGCTGCTGTATACGTTATCTCCATCCCCTGTCCACCAAGCACATAGGATGGTCTTACAAGAACTGGATAGCCTAGCTTCTCTGCTTCCGCCAACCCCTTGTCTAAATTCCAAACAGCTATTCCCTTAGGTCTTTCAATGTTAAGCTTCTCAAGCAGCGCGTCGAACTTTTCTCTATCCTCTGCAGAGTCAATTTGCTCTGAATTTGTACCCAAAATTGCTATATTTTTGTCCTGCAGAAACTTCGCCAGTTTTATTGCCGTCTGACCACCGAACTGAAGAATGACGCCTTCCGGTTTTTCCTTATCTATAATGTTTAGTACATCCTCTTCCGTAAGGGGCTCAAAATACAGCTTATCCGATATATCAAAGTCTGTGCTGACTGTTTCTGGATTGTTATTTATAATTATGGTTTCAATATTCATTCTCTTAAGTGCTTTGACAGCATGAACCGAGGCATAGTCAAACTCTATCCCTTGCCCTATTCTGATTGGTCCGGAGCCTATAACTACTATTTTTCGCTTATTGCTCACCTCAACCTCATTATAAGTGTTATAGGTCGAGTAAAAATAAGGCGTAAGCGCCTCGAACTCACCTGCGCAGGTATCTACCATATTGTAAACAGGAGTGATGCCCCACTTCATTCTAAGCTTATATATTTCATTTGGACTTATCCCAAGCAAATCTGCTATCCCTTTATCTGCAAACCCCTTTTTTTTCAGATCCAGCAGCAAATCTTTGGACAGCTTGTCAATTGTATAGGATTTAAGCATTTCTTCTTGTTCTACAATATTCTTTATTTTTCTCACAAAGAACCTATCTACACCGGTTACCTTTGTAATCATTTCACTTCGATAATCTCTTCTAATCATCTCTGCCAATGCAAATATTCTCTCATCATCCGGGGACATGACCTTTTCCTTAAGTTCTTCAAGGCTTAGCTTCATCATATCCTTGTGAACCAAGGTATATCTGCCAATATCCAAGGAGCGAATTCCCTTTAAGAATGCAGCTTCAAAATTACTGCCTATGGCCATAACTTCACCTGTAGCCATCATCTTTGTTCCCAACATTCTATCTGCATTGTAAAACTTATCAAAAGGCCATTTCGGGATTTTTACTACTACATAATCAAGAGAGGGTTCAAAACAGGCAAAGGTCTTTTTTGTCACTGCGTTCTCTATTTCATCCAGGTCATAACCAAGTGCAATTTTTGCAGCAACCTTAGCTATAGGATAGCCTGTTGCTTTTGATGCCAAGGCAGAAGAACGGCTAACTCTTGGATTTATCTCGATTACCGCATATTCAAAGCTATAAGGATTTAATGCATATTGCACATTGCAGCCTCCTTGAATTCCCACGGCATTGATAATATCAATGGAGGCACTTCTGAGCATCTGATATTCTTTATCAGAAAGTGTCTGACTAGGAGCAACAACGATGCTGTCACCCGTATGAATCCCTACAGGATCTACGTTTTCCATGTTGCATACGCAAATGCAGTTGCCCTGCTTATCTCGCATTACCTCATACTCAATTTCCTTCCAGCCCTTTACACTTCTTTCTATGAGGACCTGTCCAATGGCACTCATTTGAAGTCCCTGTTCCAGTATAAGCTCCAGCTCTTGTTCATTATTTGCAATACCGCCCCCCGTTCCAGCCAGTGTGTATGCCGGTCTTACAATGACGGGGTAACCTAACTTCTTGCTATATTCCTTACCCGCTTCCATATCCACTATAATTTCGCTTTCAATGCAAGGTTGATTTATTTCCTTCATCACAGCTCTAAAGAGTTCTCTATCCTCACCCTTTTTTATTGATTCGATAGGTGTACCAATAACCTTAACGTTATATTTTTCCAGTATTCCTTTTTCAAATAGCTCTACAGAAAGGTTAAGCCCTGTTTGCCCTCCCACTCCCGCAAGCAAGCTATCCGGTCGTTCTTTGTCTATTACCTTTTCAATAAACTCAATGGTTAATGGCTCTATATATATTTTATGTGCTACTTCTTTGTCTGTCATAATTGTTGCCGGATTGCTATTTATCAGAACTACCTCTACACCTTCTTCCTTCAGTGCTTCGCAGGCTTGTGTGCCAGAGTAGTCAAATTCTGCTGCCTGACCTATTACAATAGGTCCTGAACCTATAACCAAAACCTTTTTTATATCTTTATTCAACGGCATTTAAATCCCTCCAATTCAAAGCTTAATTGTGCATCTCTAAGAACGTATCAAAAATGTTATTTGCATCTCTTGGTCCTGGTGATGCTTCAGGGTGAAACTGCACACTGTATATTGGGAGTGTTTTGTGTCTCATCCCTTCTACAGTCCCATCATTTAAGCTGACATGAGTAACCCTAGCATCCACCGGAAGTTCTTCCACATAATAACCGTGATTCTGCGAAGTAATATATACTTTGTTTTCTTCCAGATTTTTCACAGGATGATTGCAGCCTCTATGTCCAAATTTCAATTTTGCAGTCTTGCCTCCAAGAGCTAGAGCCAACAGCTGATGTCCCAGACATATCCCGACGATTGGCTTTTTGCCTATAAGCTGCTTCAGGTTTTCTATAGTTTCAGTCAAATCCTCAGGATCACCAGGTCCATTGGATAAGAATATCAGATCCGGATTTACACTCAAAATTTCTTCATAGGACGCTGCCGCCGGAAAAACGGTCATTTTACAATTTCTTTGTTTAAAGGAACGTATGATATTTGCTTTTATACCAAAATCCACTATTGCAACATGCTTTCCTTTACCCGGTATGGTGTATTTCTCCTTTGCAGATACATTGAATACCGCATCCTTATTGCTAAAGGCTTGAAGCTTTTCTTTTATATAACCTTCACTAAATTCTTCCAGAGTTATTATCCCCTTCATCGTACCGCTATTTCTGAGTATCTTAGTGAGTGCTCTGGTATCAACTTGGTCTAAAGCCATGATCTTATTATTTCTCAAATAATCATTAAGTTTAATTTCGCAACGAAAATTACTTGGGAAATCGCAGGCTTCTCGTACTATAAAGCCCTTTACCTTAGGAGTTTGAGACTCCAAATCCTCCAAGTTCAATCCATAATTCCCGATAAGAGGATAAGTCATTGTGACGATCTGTCCATAATAGGAGGGGTCAGTTAGAACTTCTTGGTAACCGGTTATTCCTGTGTTAAAAACAACTTCACCAACTGTTTCCTGTATATATCCCAAAGCCCTGCCTGTAAATGCCATTCCATTTTCCAATATTAATTTTGCTTTCATTTCTTCAACCTCCCCAACATAGTGCTAAGTTCAATTATGCATAATAATTCATAATGATTCATGTTCAGAATCAACTTCCCAACTAAAAATCTTTATACGAATTGCTATATTTTATTAATGTTATTAGCCATGATCACTGTTTTTTAGGATTGTTATTAAGTATGCTTAATTAAAAAGTATATTTTAAATCAGTATAATTGTCAATATCTTTATGCAAGGTTATTCAAAAATATTCATACTTATTCACTAATATTTTGTTTTTTTCTATTATGCATCCCAATACAACTTGAACACAAATAACTATATATGTCATGAAAAAGATTTATCATTACAAAATCAGTTGAAGCGTCTGATTTTGTATTATCAAATATGTACTTTTCACGACATATGAATTGCGGGAAATGTTACGCACTATTTGAAACCAATGTAAAATGTTTAGTGCGAAACATATAGAACATAAAAATAAAGGATAACAAAGAAAATATTATTAAATCTCTTTGTTATCCTTCACACGCTCGTGGGTTTATTAAATTAATTTTAGTCACAGAATTTTTTTCCATGCACAACAAAATAGTCATAGCTATTACCCCTTTCTGGCCTCACAGGACCAATTTAAAGTTTGCTTTAATAAATTTTAGATGATTCGAGCTTTATTGTCAAGTCTTTATTTAAGGTAGAATATGGGCGATGCCACTCCCTTACTCGTTTGAGATCAGTATTAAATAACTATAGCCCACCACCTCTTGCAGAAATCGGAACCCGCCACTTATAGAAGTGAGGGACATCTTTTGCCTCGTTATATTTTTTGGTTTTTCATCATGACCAAAGGTTTTTTACTACTCCCTCGCAAGGCCACTCCACTGCTGATTTCTATATTTTTATCCAATATTACATGCTGCAGGACAGCTCCATCCTCAATAATACACTTCTGCATGATGACGCAATCCATTACCACTGCATTTTTACCTATCTTTACCCGCCTGGAAATAATACATCTTTCGATATTGCCTTCAATGATACACCCGCTAGATACCATTGAGTTCACAACACTAGCTGTTTCTGTATACTTCGTGGGCGGTTCATCCTTGACATTTGTATAAATATATCCGTTTTTGTAGAATAACTCTTTGGAAACCTCAACATCCAATAGCTCCATGTTAACCCTATAGTAATTTTCAATAGAATTTATGCATCCCAAATATCCATCAAATGCATACCCATTTACATTCAGCTTTCTTATTTGCTGATGCATTGCCTCTTTTAGATAAACGGTTTCACCCTTGGAAATACTATTTTCAATGATCTCAATCAACAGGTCTTTTTTTAACATGTACATTTCCATGGAAATATTCAAATTGTTTTCTTTCCCGATGTTTTTTCCTATACTGATTACTCTTCCATTCTCATTTATATTTAAGGTGTCACAATTTATGAATTTATCCTTTTCATCTTTAATCTTTTTATATAGTATCGTTATATCTGCGCCACTATCCTTGTGGTATCTAAAAGCATCTAATAAATTCACATTGCAAATCATATAGCTTCTACTTAAAATAACATATTTCTGTTTGCTGCATTTAATGTAATCTAATTGGTCCTTGAAATTTTTGATATCTCCCTTATGAAATGAGCTATCTAGCGGATTTATGTACGGATTGAATATAAACAAGCCGTCCTTTTTTCTGTCAAGATCCCATTCCTTTCCATGCCCAAGGTGTTCTACAATGGATCTTGACTTTCCTTGGGTAAAAATCGAAACATTATGCATCCCAATATTGACCATATTAGACAAAATAAAATCTATCACCCTATACCGCCCTGCTATAGGTATTGCAGCAATTGCTCTGGATTTTGCGATATCTCTCATGGCAGTTTCATCCTCACCTAAATTGATAATTCCCATTATATCGTGCATTTGTATCCTCCTCTCCTACGCCATTTTTATTGGTTTACTAAAGTTATTTCATTGTCGTCTTTCCCCTCAATAACTGTACCAGTTGGTATAATGACATTACTCATGATTATACTTTTTCTGATGCTCACGTTTTCTCCTATTTTGACGCCAGGCATAATGACCGAATCAACAATTATAGAATTTTCACCAACAACAACCCCTGGAAATAGAACACAATTATTCACTTCCCCATAAATGATGCACCCTTCATTCAAAAGCGATGATTTTACTTTACCTGTTGTACTAATATAATGCGGTGGACGTACAGGGTTTCTAGAGTAAATCTTCCAATTAGGATCGTATAAATTTAATGTATCATCTTCTTTAAGCAAATCCATATTTGATTCCCAAAGACTTTTAACCTCGCCAACATCCTTCCAATATCCTTTAAAAACATAAGAATAGATTGTTCTTCCATTCTTCAGCATATTTGGTATGATATTCTTACCAAAATCATGATGGGATTTTTTATCTAACTCATCTTCCATCAAGTATTTTTTTAGGGTTTTCCAGTTAAAAATATAAATACCCATAGAAGCTAAATTACTTTTTGCTTTTTTGGGTTTTTCCTCAAATTCAATGATTTTACCCTCAACATCTATATTCATGATGCCAAACTTGTGTGTTTCTTCCCATGGCACATTAATAACAGCAATAGTTGCCTCCGCTGACTTTTCCTTGTGATAATCCAACATCAATGAATAGTCCATTTTATAAATGTGGTCACCAGACAAAATCAGCACATACTCCGGGTCATATTGCTCTATAAAATGGAAGTTCTCAAATATGGCATTGGCAGTTCCCCTAAACCATCTGCCACCTTCCGCCCCCATAAAAGGTGCTAATATGGTCACCCCGCCATCCTTTCTATCTAGATCCCAAGGGGTGCCTATCCCTATATGATTATTTAATTCCAAAGGTCTATATTGTGTCAGTACTCCAATTGTGTTGATGCCAGAATTTGAACAATTACTTAGTGTGAAATCAATAATTCTGTATTTCCCGCCAAATGGAACAGCTGGTTTTGCAATTTTCTCAGTCAGCATGTTTAACCTAGAACCTTGACCCCCTGCTAATAGCATAGCAATAATTTCTTTTTTCTCTCTCGACATAAAATTCCCATCCTCCTCACGTGATTAATATCCTATTCAAGGTTTATTGACTTTATGCATTATATTTAAAAAAACTATTTTTTTTTTCATACTACTGCACCAAGCTGGAGGCTGAATTTTCTGCTTTAACTGCTCGTACCAACCAAGAAAAACTATAATCTCTTTTTATATTCTATTCCTGATTTATCATTATATGATTAAATCAGGAATAGAATATGCTATGGTTCAAAGATTTATAGCCGGAAATTTTAACCCTGGTCCCTTATGAATAACTTATAATATTTTATAATTACCCCAATATAAAACAAAGACCGTGAATTTGCAATCACGGCCGCTCCACCTGTAACAACAACAGTTTTTTTATTACTCATCTTTCATTTACTCCTTATATTTTATACAGAAGAATATTGGAGTGAGACTCTGCCGCATTTCTCGTATCGATTATAATAGCAGGTTTATTCATTTTTTCTGCTATTTCATCGGGGTTTAAAATTATATCTTTTTGTTTCGCGGTTATAATTATACAATCTACGCCCGTTATTGCTTCATCGTAAGTATTAACTTGACCGACAACCTTATTAGTTACTAACGGATCATAACCTCTGACATCTGCACCTTCTTTTAGAAGATGATTAATAATTTCTAATGCTGGACTATATCGATCATCAGCACAGTAATCCTTCATCGCAAGACCGATACCTGCAATCTTTGAGAGTTTAATATCTTTTCCATATCCTTTTAATATTTCTTTTACATAAGATACTATTTTTTTTGGTCTTTTATCATTTATATTCCTTGCAGTGTTCATAAGATTCATACGTTTTTGATTTTCTTTATTTACAGCCAAATGCAAATATTTTAATGCATTTGGCAGACAATATCCACCAACACCCGGACCTGGCTCTAGCAGATGAACTCTCGGATGTGTGTTGCTCAGTTTTCTCAGCTCATGAATATCTATTCCTAGTCGCATGGCAACTTCACTGATTTCATGTATTAAAGCAATATTTACGTCACGGTCAATATTTTGGATAACCTTTACTGTTTCCGCCAGTTTTATACTCGATGCTCTATTAATTCGAGAGTCTGTTAAGCTTTTTAGAAACTTTTCAGCAATGTCATAACTAACTTCATCCATAGCAGATAGAATTCTTTCATTATGCTCTAGTTCGTAAAAAGCAGATGTTTCAGAAATGGTCTCGGGAGAATAAGCGATGTATATTTCTTTATTTAATGCTTTCACCTGAGGGAGCACTATATTGTCAATAGTACCAGGAATCATGGTGGTTTTAAATATAAGTAGATCTCCATCTACAAGGCTAGGTAAAATATCATTTACGACATTTTGGATAGGAGAAATATCTTGTGTTCCA
>MGOS01000067.1:4741-6470 GCA_001797185.1 Clostridiales bacterium GWB2_37_7 | reverse complement strand
TTATCTTGTACCTTAAGTTTATTAGCATTCAGCAAATCCTTAGTAATAACCGCGATATGTTTCTCTTCATAGTATTCTTCGATTGATATATTCCCTTCGATTATGGCTTGAACATGTTTGGGATTAACGTCAATACCAAATACAGCATGCTCCTTTAATGCAATCCAAACAGCCATTGGCAATCCAATATGCCCTAGTCCGAATACATATACATTCATATCTAACACTCCTTCAGATGTATAGGATTCAGTTATTAAATTACGTATCAAGCGCTAACATATCCTTCTTAGATATCCTATGTACCATTCGTAAAATTGTTACTGTGTTTCAAGGCATAATATTTTTCAAGCAATTTCAATGATAGTACACTGCCTTTTATTATTTGTTTAATATAAACAAAGCCTGCGATTTACAATCACAGGCTTTTATTTAAATACATGTTCAATTCTATCAAAAGCTTCTTTTAGTTTATCCAGCCCTACAGTACAAGCAATTCGTATATACCCTTCACCGCTCTTACCAAAGGCATTACCAGGAACAACAAGTACATGTGCCTCTTCCAGAAGCTTTTTGCTGATTTCTGCGGATGTGAGTCCTGTACCTTTGATGTTTACAAACAGATAGAAGCTTCCTTTTGGAGGAGGTACAGACATACAGGATATCCCATTAATTCTCTCATAAGAATAATAAACACGCTTTTTGTATTCATCCACCAGTTCAGGCTGAAAGCTATCTCTCAATCTTAATGCATGAATTGCTGCCCTTTGTGAGATGGATGGTGCCGAAAAACATATTCCTTCATTGATATCCCTTATGCAGCTTATCAGATAATCCGGTGCTAAAATATAACCGATCCGCCAACCCGTCATAGCATAGTCCTTAGAAAAGCTTCCGATAGTAATTGTTCTTGGCTGCATTCCAGCTATCGTCGTAATGGGAATAAAGGATTCAGCGAAGCTGAAAGCACCATATATATCATCTGCTATCATTATTAAATCATTTTCTATTGCCACTGCAGCCAAGGCTTCTAGTGAAGCTTTGCTCAGACAAGTGCCCGTGGGATTGTTTGGTGTATTGATGATAATAGCCTTTGTACGATGGTTAATCAGAGTCTTTAACCTCTCAATGTTAATTTGAAAAGCTTCTTCTTCATAGGTTTCCAAAGGTACAAGCTTTCCACCTGCCAGCTTTATCTGATTGTCATAGGGTGTAAAATAAGGCTCCGGTACAATAACCTCATCTCCATCATCCAAAATAGCTTCAAGTACGAGATGCATCCCATGACAAGCTCCTACAACTATCATAATTTCGCTGCCCTGGACCCTGTATCCAAACTCCTTATTATAAAAAAGGCTGATTTCCTCTCTCAGCTCAGGGTCCCCAACAGAATCCGTGTATTTGGTATGTCCGTTGTGTGCATCCTTGAAAGCTTCGTCGATTATTTTTGAGCTCGTAATCAAATCAGGATCACCAAGGCTAAGATTAATGAGGTCATCATATTTATACGCCAATTTCACTACTTCAGCCATTGGAGTTGTAACAGAATTCCAATATCTTTTTGAGAGAAATTTATGCTTCATGAACTCACCTGCTTTTACATTCAATCAATATTTCAAAACCTTGCCCAAAAAATCTTTCGTTCGCGGATGTTGCGGATTGTCAAAAATCTCAACTGGACTTCCTTCTTCCACAATCTTACCTTCATCCATAAACAAGACTCTGCTCCCTA
>MGOS01000067.1:0-4692 GCA_001797185.1 Clostridiales bacterium GWB2_37_7 | reverse complement strand
CATCCGGAGACATCGCTAATGCTCTAGCTATTGCTATTCTTTGCTTTTGACCTCCAGAAAGCCGGTTTGGATAAGTGCTTGACTTATCCTCCAAGCCAATTCTCTTTAATAGCCCCATGGCAATCTCTTGTGCTTTTTCCTTTGAAAACCTTTTTATCTTGATGGGTGCTAAAGTTATGTTCTCAATTACCGTCATGTGTGGAAAAAGATTGAACTGTTGAAATACCATACCCATTTTCTCACGCAGCTTATTAATATCATTTCTTTTGTCAGTTATAGAGTTTCCTTCAAATATAATTGTTCCACCGGACGGCTCCTCGAGAAGGTTCAAGCATCTTAGAAAAGTACTTTTACCAGACCCGCTAGGGCCTATCACAACAATAACCTCTCCTTGTTCTATCTTTGTGTCAATTCCCTTTAATACTTGTAGTTTGCCAAATCTTTTTTGAAGATTAGATACTTGAATCACCAGCTCGCAGCCTCCTTTCTAATAAGCCTAACAATTTCGACAGCATGAAAGTAATTACAAAATAAATAAGTGCTGCAATGATCAAGGGCTCAAAAGGCAGATACGTATTGCCTCTTACGGTATCTGCATTATACATCAGGTCATGTATCCCAACCACGGATACAATAGATGATTCCTTAATCAGCACTATGAACTCATTGCCCAACGCAGGCAGTATGTTCTTAAAGGCTTGTGGAATGATTATATTTTTCATTGCCATATTGTACGGCATACCTAAGGAGCGTGCAGCCTCCATCTGACCTTTATCTATAGATAATATACCCGCTCTGATTATTTCTGCCACATAGGCAGCACTATTTAATGAAATCGCGACGATGCCTAATGTAAGATCTCCAAAGTCCAACCCCACAAGCCTTGGAAGTCCATAGTAAACGATATACAACTGCACCAGTAACGGAGTTCCCCTTACAAGCTCTATATATGCTGATGAAAAGCTCTTTAGCAGTATGTTCTTAGACAGCTTCAGCAAAGCCAGAAGTACACCCAGTATGACACCCAAAGCTACCCCAAAGAAGGATAGGAATAGAGTTATAGATGTTCCGTCAATAAAGAAGCCGTAATATTTCTGTAAGAATGAGAAATCCACTTTCAAGTCCCCCCGTACCAGATATTATTAATATGCTACAATTACTCTTGCTCTGAAAGCAAGGTTGCTTCTTCAATGAATTTATCAATCGCTCCTGCTTTGATCATTGTGTCAAGGGATTTGTTTATTGACTCCAGCAAGTCAGGAGTACCTTTGTTTACAGCAATTGCTACTCCTTCTTCTGCACCCAATGAAATACCAGAAACAGCAAGCTTTGCATTTTGCTTTGCATAAGCATTTGCTACAGGACCTACCAACACAACTGCATCTATTTTGCCGTTCTGCAATTCAAGCACCAAATCAGTAATTTTGCTTAAGGATTTTACTTCTGCTGCTTCAGTCTTCTCTTTTGCAAGATCTTCCTGAACTGTTGATTTTTGAGCTCCAACCTTTAAGCCCTTTAATGCTTCAATGGATGTGATCTTATCTGCATCCTCAGCTCTAATCAAAACATTTTGATCCGCTTGATAGTATTGCATTGAAAAATCTACACTTTGCTTTCTTTCTTCCTTTGGAACCATTCCTGCAACAATGAAGTCAATGTCATCTACAACCAATGCTGCCAACAACCCGTCGAATTTCATATCCTTTATCTCAAGCTCAACACCCAAATCCTTGGCAATTGTTTTTGCAATTTCAATATCAAAGCCAACAATCTCGTCTTTGCCATTAATTGATTTGTGGAACTCATAAGGTGGGTAGTCAGCTGAAGTACCAAGTACAATCTTACCTTTAGCCTTTATTTGCTCCAGCTTTGTTGCTGCGGCTTTTTGCTCCTCTGCCGGCGCAACCTCACCCGCAGGTTTTGCACTGCATGCTGCAAAACTTAATACCATTGCTAAAATTAATAGAACTGTCAGAACCTTTTTTACATTATTTTTCATTGTCTCTTCCTCCTCATTTATTAGAAAATTTATATTATCTCTTACCTATATATTTCGTGCTAAACATTTTACATTAATCAGCTTCTGATTTTTTTCAGTCATTCCTTTACTTTGAATTAAACCGAGAAAACTGTTTTTATGGATCTGTAATTCCACTTCACTATCTCCATCTTTCATTTTTGTTGATTTCACCTGACACCATCCTTTCGCCAACAACAATGCATGACATCTTTATACACATTTCAGAGTGTTTTATACATATATAACGATATATCACAGGTATATAATGCATATATATAATATATATTGTATATTTATGCTTGTCAACATAATTTTTTTATTTAAACAAGCACCTATATCATCTTAGAAATAAGACAAATAATTCAAATAATTCAATAAAAAACAGACCAAGAAATTGACTTCTTAGTCTGCTGATTTTATCATGCACAGTACAGTTAGATTTTTATTTATATTAAATTAATGTAAACTTATTCTAGTTATAAAGATATAATATTGTATATGCATGATAAGTATATTTGCGATAGCTCAATGCAGGCGAATTTTCATTATCACAGCGCACTTGAGGTTAAGTAAATAAAGGAGTTTATCTTGAATACAACCAAAGTTTTTAATAAGTCCAACAAGATACCTATTTTTGATAAAATAAGCTATGGGATAGGCAATTTCAGTGTAGGAGTGGCGATTCAAGTAATAGGGACTTTTTTGATGTTTTATTGCACTGCTATACTCAATATTCCAGGAAGCCTAGTGGGTATTGCAATTAGCATCAGCATTGCTTGGGATGCAATTACAGATCCTTTGATGGGTTATATATCTGACAATACAAAATCAAAAACCTTTGGCAGAAGACATCTCTATTTAATCATAGGGGGTTTAGGAATAGGGATAAGCAATTTGTTTCTGTGGAATATAAATAATAACTTCTCCGTGATGACAAAATTTATAATTATTTTCATTGATATTATTGCAATAAAAACCTTTATGACAATATTTATAACTCCCTACACTGCTTTAGGTGCCGAATTATCCAAGGACTATAATGAAAGAACCAGCATACAGGGAAACAAGACAATATTTTTCTTACTAGGTTTATTTTTTGTCTCAGTCGTTTTGCTGTCACTATTCTTTCAATCAAGTGAAGAGTATCCGATTGGTCAGCTGAATCCAAAAGCGTACAGCTCTATGGGGATATTTTCTTCTATAATCATCGTTATATTTTCCATTATCTGTATCATTTTTACTAAAAAGTACATCCCAATATTGAGATTAAATGAGAATCAGACTGAAGAAAATCTAGGACTGCATGATTTGTTACATTCCTTCAAGGAAATAATTGGCGATGTCCTGTTTAGATCTGTTGCTTTAACTTATATGTTTAATAATATAGCTTCTGCAATATTTAGTAATATCGGACTCCATGTTTTTACCTATACCTTCATCTTAAACAATCAACAAATTGCATTAATTATAGGAGCACAATTTGCTATCAGCATTATTTCCCAACCTGCTTGGACCTTTATATCAAAAAAGATTGATAAGAAGCCCGCTATCATGCTAGGACTGGGACTATGCATCACAGCTTCGACTTATTTTCT
This sequence comes from Clostridiales bacterium GWB2_37_7, assembly GCA_001797185.1. Lineage (GTDB taxonomy): Bacteria > Bacillota > Clostridia > Lutisporales > Lutisporaceae > GWB2-37-7. The sequence continues at coordinate 1,077 of MGOS01000067.1, read as the reverse complement.
CGCCCTAGTATTGTTCAGAAATCATATCTTGAGCAATGTAATATACTTTTTACCTTTTGCAGCTTTGGCAGGCTTTGGTACTGGCGGACTATTTACTCTTCCACTTTCAATGATTGCTGATATCATTGATTTAGAGGAGCTAAACATCGGCAAGCGTTCCGAAGGTACTTATTATGGATGCTTAACCCTGTTTTATAAGTTTTCTCAATCCATCACTTTGCTGCTTCTAGGATTTATTTTAGACATCATAAAGTTTAATTCAAACCTACCTGTTCAATCAGAAGGTACTGTAGTTACACTTGGCTTAATCGTGAGCATCGCCTCAGCAACAAGCTTCATATCAGCTCTTTTAAGCTTGAAAAATTATTCCTTAAACAGATTAAAAGTTGAAGATATTCAAAAACAAATCGCTGAGCGTTATTCTACAAATGAGGTAGTATAATAAATAGATCTATTAAGCTTTAAAAACAAGAAAACACTTCAATTATATTTGAGACCGTTTCACTTTTTGTGTAGGGTTGACATAAACCACACTTGCATTGTAATAAAGGGTGTCCTAGCTATCAAGGTTAAATACACTGATAAATCAGACCTTGACAACTAGGGCACCCTTTTATTTTTATTATAATTATGTGGTTTACGAAAAATGATGTCTACGAGGTTTACACAAAACTACGGATATACCCTTATATTTTTACAGTGTTTATTTATGTAATATTAATTTCATTATGTTTGAGATGATCCCAACCCCATTATTGAAATAGTTGCGAATACGTTATAATTTGATACTTCTCTGTATGTTCATCCATAAACTTGATAATTTCTTCAAGCTTATCTTTCCTATAGGTCATAATATCAAACTCATCATCTTTATCTTTATCTTCAATTTTTACCTGTCCCCTTGTCCCTGTAAGCATATCTGTTTTGGGTATAGGGTGTCAACAGCTCCCCTCTATATGGGTCTGCTGAGGTGAAGCGTCCAGTTTGCGCCTGGTACCAACGTGCATTGTTGTCTATTAGGTTAGCTTTAGGGTCATAGGGGAATATGGTGCCAGGCATCGTAGTTTCGCAGTTATT
>MGOS01000066.1:7402-16066 GCA_001797185.1 Clostridiales bacterium GWB2_37_7 | reverse complement strand
CGTTATAATATACCCGATTTTACTACCACTCTATTCCGTTTATCTCTGCAACATCTTCTGTTTCGTGAGTCTTGGCTCTCATCATCAGATTAATAACAGAATTTCTTATATCTGCTTTGTTAAATAGTAGATTGTATATTTCCTGGGTAATTGGCATTTCAACATTCATTTTACGAGCTAAGTCATATGCGGACTTTGTAGTTCTGACTCCTTCAACTACCATGCTTGTTCCACCTAAGAATTCATCTAAGGACTTGCCTTCACCTAAAGCTATACCTGCTCTCCTATTTCTGCTGTGCATACTCGTGCAGGTAACGATAAGATCTCCTATACCCGAAAGGCCTGCAAAGGTGTCCTTTTTTGCTCCCAGAGATTCTCCAAGCCTTGATATTTCAACTATTCCTCTAGTCATGAGTGCAGCCTTGGTATTATCTCCAAAGCCTAAACCGTCAATTACTCCTGCTCCTATAGCAATTATATTCTTCAGTGCTCCGCCTAGCTCAACACCAATCATATCAGGATTTGTATACACTCTGAATTTTGGTGTCATAAACACATCCTGTACATATTCTGCAATTATGCGCTCCCTCGCTGAGCAAACAATAGCTGTAGGTATATCTTTCGCTACTTCTTCTGCATGGCAAGGTCCTGATAACACTGCCACTTTGTTGTTAGGTAATATTATTTCTACTATTTGAGACATTCTTAATAATGTCTCATTTTCTATACCCTTTGCTATACTAACAATTATTTGATCATTATCAATATAAGCTTTCATACTGGTTACTGTTTCTCTAACTGCATGTGAGGGTGTTGCTACAACCAATATCTTACTATCCTTGCAACAATATTCTAAATCACTTGATATATCAATATTGCTAGGTATGACCACACCTGGCAAATATGTAACATTCTCTTTTGTTTCTCTTATTTGGCTGCATAGCTCTGGTCTTCTAACCCACTGCTTTACATTACAGCCTTTTTTGGCTAGTAATATTGCAATTGCAGTGCCCCAACTGCCCGCTCCAATTATCGATACGTTGTACATCAATTTCCTCCTACTCAGCCTTTGCTTTTTTTCCTAACTTAGATTCAGTTCCGTTTATGAGTCGTATGATGTTTGTCCTATGCTTGAATATTGCTAATATAGCTATTATAACACTAAAAGCAATATACTCTTTACTTTGCTTAAAAGCAATCATAGCTATTGGAAAAATCACCATGCCAGTAATAGACGCCAAGGACACATATTTTGTTGTAATTAGAACTATTACAGCCATAGCAAAAACAATTGAGACCAAAAGAGGATTTATTGCAAGCAATGAACCTATTGTCGTGGCAACACCTTTTCCTCCTCTGAAACCAAGTACAACAGGCCAATTGTGGCCAACCACCACAAACAACCCTGCAAGTATTGCTCCATTACTTCCTGCGATGTAGCGCCCGATTAATACTGCAGCTACCCCCTTAAGAGCATCTCCAATAAAGGTAGCGGCAGCTGCTTTTGCGCCAAGCACTCTTAGTACATTGGTGGCACCCGCATTGCCGCTGCCATGCTTTCTTATGTCAATATGTGCCGAACGCATGGATACAATGTACGAGGTGGCAAAATTACCAAGAAAATATGCAATTACACTCACTAATACATATCTTAAGATCGTTGAATCCATAGATATCCTCCTATTCTCTCTTTCTTAATAAAAATCTTATAGGTGTTCCCTCAAACCCAAAGGATTTCCTCAGTTGATTCTCTAAATATCTTTGGTATGAGAAATGCATGATGTCCGGGTCATTTACAAACAATGCAAAGGTTGGCGGCTTAACGGCTACTTGAGTAGTATAAAGTATCTTTAACCTTCTTCCACCAGAAATAGCAGGCTGATTCATGAGTACTGCTTCGTTGATGATATCATTTACCATGCCTGTAGATATCCTCATGGCATGGTTATTGGATACAGTCTTTATTAGCTCCAATACCTTTACAACTCTTTGACCAGTCAATGCTGAAATAAATATTGTAGGTGCATAAGCCATAAAGGAAAGATCTCTTCTGATATCATCAATAAACCTGTTCATAGTTTTATCATCTTTTTCTAAAAGATCCCATTTGTTTACAACTATAATTACAGCCTTGCCCTGTTCATTTATATAACCAGCTATTTTGGTATCCTGCTCAGTGACTCCTTCTTCAGCATCTATAACCAGCAGACATACATCCGCTCTTTCAATTGCTGTTAAGGATCTTACAACACTGTACCTTTCAATGTTTTCAAATATTTTTTTCTTTTTTCTAAGTCCTGCTGTATCAATAAAAACATACTTGTCTTCTCCCACTGAGAAGGGCGTATCAATAGCATCTCTGGTTGTACCAGCTATATCGCTGACAATAACCCGTTCTTCGCCAATGATCTTGTTTACAAGAGAGGACTTGCCTACGTTTGGTTTGCCTACTACAGCTACCTTAATTGTAAACTCATCATATTCATCCTCGTCCTCTTCAGGGAATCCGGATATGATTTCATCCAACATATCTCCAAGCCCCAAGGCTTGTGCTGCTGATATGCCTACAGGCTCACCCAATCCAAGGTTAAAAAACTCATATACATTATCCTTGTATTTAGGCGCATCAATTTTGTTTACCACTAATACAACCTTTTTCTTTGACTTTCGAAGCATGATTGCTACTTCCTGGTCTGCAGGAGTTACACCCTCCTGACCGTCAACCACAAAGGCTATTACATCTGCCATATCTATGGCAATTTCTGCTTGTCTTCTCATTTGTACAAGTATGACATCCTCACTGTAAGGCTCGATACCGCCTGTATCTATAAGAGTAAAGCTTTTATCCAGCCATTCTACCTCTGTATAAATTCTATCTCTTGTTACACCCGGTGTATCTTCAACGATTGAAATTCTCTTTCCTGCAATTTTGTTAAACAGCGTGGACTTGCCTACATTAGGTCTTCCTACTATTGCTGCTACTGGCTTTGCCATTCTAAAACCTCCAAATTAACTTTATCTTATGTAAGTATTTTATTATATCAAGATTTATTGAAAGTTTTTTGCACTTGTTGCAAAAAACTACCCAAGGTGTTTCAACGAGGCAGGGGAATATATGCCCACCTCCTGTTGCTGAAATCAGAATCCGCCACTTATAGAAGTGGGGGACATATTTTTGCCTCGTTATAAAATGCTTAATATTTTTTCGATTAAATCACTGCCCTCTTCCCGGCAGGCAATCATCCTGACATTCAGCTGCTTTTCTATATCCGTCATAGTTATGTCATCTAACATAACCACTTCGCCTTTTCTCAGCATGCTATCTGGTATAAGTAAGATGTTTTCTACACCTTGAACCAATTTGTCCTTCATTTGACTTATAATGTCCTGTCCTGTTATCAAGCCAGACACTTTGACGCTGTGACCGAAGAAATCATTGTCAATACCAGTAACATCTAAATCTAAGTTGGGAATTTTGTTTTTTATGCTTTCTACAGCTTCCAGCATTATTGGATATGCATATCGCCCCGTAACTATATGAAGCTTTTTATTGTGTGTGCAGTATTCTTGCTTCTTAATCAGTTTTAGTGAATTTTTGATTTCATCTCTAAAAAGAGTAATTAAGCCTACTCCGTTGTCCAGCTGTTTGAAATCCTCATAAGTGTCATATTCAGGCAGAGGTTTTTCTGCTATTAAGTAAAATTCATCAGATAAAAAGCTAAATCTGGTATCCAGCTTCTTCAAAAATTCCTTTTGAATAGCTTCCACCTGAATAATGATCTCCTTGGCTTTTTCCTTGGTAATTTCTTTTAGATGATATAGTCCCTCTCTATATTTTGTCAAACCTATTGGCACAATAGCAGTTGTACTTAATGACGGATACATTTCAGATAGTTCTCTTAAGGTCCTCTCTAACTCTGCTCCATCATTTACACCGGAGCAAAGCACGATTTGTGCCTTTACCTCTATGTCATTTTCTGTAAGAAGCTTGAGATAATCCATAATCTTCACTGCGTTCTTGTTATTCAACATCTCCTTACGCAGCTCCGGATTGGTTGTATGTACAGATACATTAATAGGGCTAATTCTGTATCTTATTATCTTATTCAGCTCTTCTCTCTTCATATTTGTAAGCGTTATAAAATTTCCCATCAGGAAGGACAATCGTGTATCATCATCTTTGAAATACAAGGTTTCTCTCATACCCTTTGGCATTTGGTCTATGAAGCAGAAAATGCACTTGTTGTGGCATGACTTTGGGTTATCAATTATCCCGTCAAAAACAATTCCCAAATCCTCGTCATATTCCTTCTCAATCTCAAACTCCCAAATCTCACCATCAGGCTTTCTGATTTCCATCTCCAAATATTCATCTGTTATAAGATATTTATATTCTATTATATCCAATACGCTTGCTCCATTTATAGCTACAAGCTTATCGCCCTTTTCTATTTCTAATTCCTCTGCTATGCTACCGGGAAGCACATCTTTTATATGCACTTCATTTATCTTCAATGCAGCTTCCTCCCTTTTACTATATCAAATATAAAACACATTATATTATATCACATTTATTACCTGGTCATAAATAAATTTATATAGCTCTAACTATATTGTATATTAAATGTACTCTATTAATTCAAAAACTAGTGTCAAACACCAATAACTTAACTTTATGGTGCCAGGCACCGAAAAAGGAAGATTTGTTTGTTTGTGTAATTTTATCATATAATATTATTAGCATTTAATGAAAATAGATGAGGTGAAAATATGAAGGTTCTATTTACTTATAATTACGGTCCCGAGAAAATGAATGCTGTTGCGGAGCTGGGATATGAGCTTGTGTATGTTAATGAAAATGAAATTTCAAATTCCGATAAGCTGTCTGATGTTGATGTGCTTGTTTGTTATAACCCCTTTGAAAGACTGGATATTTCTCAGCTTAAGCAGCTGAAATGGATTCAGCTTTCCAGCATAGGCATAGATCAAGCACCCAAACAAAAGGTTAAGGAACAAAATATAATTGTAACGAACAACCGGTCAGGCTATTCAATTCCCATGGGTGAATGGATCGTTATGAAAATACTTGAGTTATTAAAAAACAGCAAAGATTTTTATCGCAAGCAAAGTGAAAGAAAATGGCAAATGGATACATCGATACTGGAGCTATACAGTAAGACGATCTGCTTTATAGGTACAGGCAGCATTGCTATAGAAGCCGCCAAAAGACTACAAGGCTTCGATGTAAATGTGATTGGCATTAATACTACTGGTAAAAAAACAGAGTATTTCAATCACTGTTATCCCATGACTGAGCTTAGCCACGTACTCGGGCAATCCGATGTTGTGATACTTTCTATCCCCTCTACAAAAGAAACACATCACCTAATAAATGAGAACAATCTTAGCTTGTTTAGAAAGAACGCATGCCTAGTAAACATTTCTAGAGGAAGTGTTATAGATGAATGGGCGCTGGCAGTTGCCCTGAAAAACGGAAATATTAGGGGAGCAGCCTTAGATGTATTTGAAGTGGAGCCACTTAGTGAGGATAGCCCTCTGTGGGCATTGGAAAATGTAATCATAACGCCTCATAATTCCTGGATATCCGAAATGCGAAATGAAAGAAGATACAACATTATCTATGAAAATCTCAAAAGGTTTATCAATGGAGAAAGACTTATAAACATCGTAGATATAGAAAAAGGCTATTAATTGCAGCAAAAGAGTGCACTGCTTAGCCATTCGAAGGCGTGCACTCTCTAAAAATAGGTTTCATTTAATTTCCTTAATTCCTGTTTTCATAACAAGTTTAGCATAATTGTTTACTCGATGCTATTTGTCTATGGTCTTTAAAACAGCGAAAAAAGTCCTTTAGTTTTGTTATAACTAAAACTTGATAAAATGGTGCCTGGCACCGTGGATATCAAGTTATTTGCTTTGCAACATTCAATAACTTCACAAAATGGTGCCTGGCACCAAAAAAGGAGGTTATTATAGATTAAAGATACCTACTAATTTTTTAAGATTTTGTGCAAGTATATCTAAACTATCACTAGCTGTTGATATTTCATCTGTGGAAGCAGTTTGTTCTTCTACTGCTGCTGAGACATTTTGTGTACTGGCAGCATTTTGCTCGCTCACTGCAACTAAACTTTGAATCCCCTCTTCTACATTTACTCTCATTTTATCTATCTTTAAGCGGGATTCATTTAATACTAGCACCTTGGATTCTGCCACTTTAATAGCTTCAGCAATTTCAATATATTTGGCTTTAGTTAAGTTTACACTATTCATTTGTTCTTCAGATATATGTATTAAATTCTTAATAGTTTCTTCTACCTCTGTGGTATCTCGATGTAATTCATCAATTATCATATTAATAGTATTGGTAGCTTCTCGGGATTGCTCTGACAGACTTCTTATTTCATTTGCCACTACCGCAAACCCTCTACCATGTTCACCTGCCCTTGCAGCCTCTATTGAGGCATTTAACGAAAGTAAATTGGTTCTACCAGCTATAGACATGATAATTCTACTGGCATTTTCAATTTTTTTGGAGCCTTCATGTGATTTAAGTATACTTTGATGAACTTCCCTATTGGCTGCACTAGACTGTTTATTAATTGCAGATAATACCTGAATAACTTCCAAGCCAGAATCTGCTAACTTACTTACTTCATGAGTGGCTGTGGTCATCTGCTCTAAATTTTGATAGTCAGTCGATAATATATTACTTAATTCCGTTGTTTTGCTAAAACTATTTTCAGCACTATGCGTTTGCTCTAGTGATCCCTTTGCTATTTCATCTATGGCATTTGCCACTTCATAAGCTGACTTAGAAAAATTCTGCGAATTCAATTTTAAATCTGTTGATGAAGTTGCAACTTCATGGGCAGATTTTTCAACTTCTTTAATAATACTCTTTAAATTGTTTATAATTTTTACTATTGCTCTTTCTAAATCTCCAATTTCATCTTTTCTCTTAAGTTCATCAGCACTAATAGGCATATTTAAATTATAATCAGCTATCTTATTTGTAATATTTATAACATTACCAATGGGTTTACTGATAGATAAAGCCATTCTTATTGCAAGAAGCGAAGATATAACTATAATTATAAGAGCAATAATTAATAGACTGCTGCGCAGCTTGCCAATTGCTCCAAGAGCCTCTCCTTCTTCAACTTCTATGACAAGTCCAACTAAGTTATCACCAATTTTTGATACAGATAAGGTTCCTATTACTTCTTTGCCCAAGTAACCCTTATAGCTTTTTGTTTCATTAAATTCCAAGTCTCTATTAATTATTGGATCAGATAGGATATTTACAGCTTCAGTATTAAGTGCATCATTTAAAGCAGCCCCGTTCATATATGGTTCTTTCATAGTATTTGTAATAAGTAAACCTTCTGAATCAATTAAATATGAGTCTGCAGTTGTACCAAGCTTATCAATTCCATTTTGGACTATCGTATTTATAGCTCCTTGATTTAAAACAATATTTAGGGTACCAATGGGTGTTTTCTCATCTAAATTGGAATATGGATAAACCGGCGTAGCTAATACCATGATATTGTCATTTATAAAACTATTTCGAAACACACCTGACCAATTCTGCTCTCCATTCATAGCCTTAGAGGTAAAATCCCCCGAAAAGACCAGAGGTGCTAAATCAAGTTTATTGTAGTTAATACTAAAAGCAACTTCTCCATATTGATTCGTTAGAAAAATATCCGTATACTTATATTTTTCTAAAGGGATATTTAACAATTTACTAAAATCATCAACGAGTCTTTTTTTCTCATCCTCACTAATATTAAAACTATTAATTTTCTCAATTCCTTCACTTACAATTCTTGATCTGGACAATATTTTTGCATCACCTTCTCTGGCTTGAAAATATTGATTGATTCTTTCATTGGTTAATGTAGTATACAACTGATTTCCTTTGAAAATTGCATTTTTTATTTCATTACTTGAACTGCTTATATTTAGCCAACTTAATATAATTATAGGCAAAAAACCAGTTAAAATGACCATGATTAATAGCTTTGTACGGATTCTGAAGTTATTTAGTCTGATAAATTCCTTGTTAATATTCTTTAACTTAGAATTCCTAAATGAGTATTTGAACTTAACATCTCTAAATACATTATAGAGCTTATCAATATTATGCCTAATCATTTTTTTTAGTGTGACTTTTTCATTTTTATCAATTTGTTTCATCAATAATTCCCCCAATTGTTTGCTCAGTCTACTCTTATGGAATAAATTTAACATACCAACTTAAAACCTGTGTTAAATCTATATTAATTCCATGTTAGTAATCTAAATCTTACATTCTGTGAAAATGTTGGAAGAAACAACTGATACAAAATTTATCCTGATAAATTAAAGGATTTAAATTAATAAACTTCCTAAATCTTAATATCTTCTTTGAAATTTATTTCTTATAATAATTGCAATAGAATTCATGATGAATAAAAGCATCAATAATACAACAATAGTTGCTGCAGCAAGATTTGCATATTCTTTTGTGAGAACAGTATCAAGTGTCCAATAATATATTTGAATAGGAAGAGCTGTAAAATCATCCATAATACTAGTTGGTGTTCTTAATATTAATGTTGGTATACCAAGAACAACTAAGGGAGCAGTTTCCCC
>MGOS01000066.1:1731-7368 GCA_001797185.1 Clostridiales bacterium GWB2_37_7 | reverse complement strand
TCCTTATTGTTGTCCATTTTGTAGCTCCTAAAGCATAGGATGCATCTCTTAAAAAATTTGGAACAGCTCGTATGGCTTCCTGACTTGATACAACCACAATTGGAAGAACCAATAAAGACATTGTTAATCCTCCTGCAAGTACACTGGAGCCTAATTGAAATAATCTTCCGAAAACCGTCAATCCAAGCAGCCCAAATATTACTGAAGGAACACCTGATAAGTTAGAAATATTGGTATTTATTATGGATTGAATTGCTCCTTTTTTTGAATATTCTTCCATATATATTGCTGTACCTACTCCTAAAAACAATGTTACAGGTGCTACAATTACCATTAATAAAATTGAACCAATGATAACACTCTTGATTCCTGCTCGCTCAGCAGTAATTGATAATTTGCTTGTTAAAAACTGAATATCTATCCAGCCAATACTCTCACTAATCACTCGATATATTAATAAACCTAATACCAACAAGGCAAATATTATTGTGAATGAAAACACGATTCCGGCAGCTTTATCCAGCAAAATTCTTTTCTTCATTCTCTTTTGAGCCATTTCAGCACTAATATAATTTCTGGTTTCCATTTTTTTGTTATGAGTATATGAAATATCTTTCATTTTTAATATTCCTTCCTGTATTTTTTAGTGATATACCTTGCCAACAGGTTCATTAATAGAGTAAAAATAAAAAGTATCAGTCCAACTGCATATAGACTGTAATATCCAACGGTGCCACTACCGGCATCCCCACTAGTAAACTCTACAATATAAGCTGTCATTGTTTGCATTGGCTGAGTAAAATCAAGTGTAAAGTTCTTTGTACTACCACTTGCAATTGCAACAATCATTGTTTCTCCAATTGCTCTGGAAATCGCTAATACAAAAGAAGCAATTATACCAGAAATAGCAGCAGGAACAATAACTTTAAAAGTTACTTCTAATCTTGTTGAGCCAAGCGCTAATGCACCCTCACGCATTGAATCAGGAACAGCGTTCATGGCATCTTCAGATAGTGATGTTACAAGCGGAATAATCATTATTCCCATAACTATACCTGCACTAAGTGCATTCTTTGCTTCTAGTCCTGGAATAATTTTCATTAATAGCGGAGTCACAAATGAATATGCAAAAAATCCGTAAACGATGGTCGGGATTCCAGCCAAAACTTCTATTATAGGTTTTATAACCTTCCTTCTATTGACAGATGAAAACTCACTTAAATACATTGCGGCAGTTAACCCTATTGGGATTGCTACTAACATTGCAATTGCAGAAGTAACAAAGGTGCCAGCAATTAACGGTAAAAAACCAAAGGAAGGGTTTTCTTTTAAAGGAGCTAGTTTTGTACTGAATATTTCTTTTAAAGGTATTTCTCTAAAAAAATGAGATGCATCAACTATCAAAGTTAAAACAATTCCAATGGATGTCAATATCGAAATTGAAGCTATTAGCAATAGAATACCAGGCATCATTTTTTCTACTTGCATAGATTTAATAATACCGCTTTTTTTATTTATTTGTTTTCCATTAACAAAGTTACTCATACATACACTCCATTTCCTCCAAGATCAAAATCACAAATTTATTTGCTATCACACAATCTAATCAGCTTAAGACGAGGAGAGTAACATCTCCTCGTCTTAAATATTAATAATAAATTTCTTAAATCCTATTATTTAATTGCATCTAATTGTTTTTGGTATTCAGCGTAAACAGAATCTGGTAGTGGTGCAAATCCATTTGGACCTGCTAATCTTTTTGAACCCTCAGGTGACACAACATACTTAGCATAATCAAGTACCTGCGGTTTCTCTTTAGCATAATTTACATTCAAGTATGTGAATACCGGACGAGTAAACCCAGCATAAGCAAGATCTTCACCAATCGTCTCTAAAGAAGGTGTCACTGGGCCATTACCAAAATCTACTTTTACAGCGTTCAACTTATCCATATTGCTTACATAGTAACCAAATCCAAAGAATGCAATGGCATTTTTATCTTTTGATACTAAATCAACCAATGTTGAGTATTCTTGTTGAAGGTTAGCAGTTTTAACCATGTCCTTTTTCCCAAGAATAGTTTCGTAGAAGAACTCATATGTTCCATGATTTTCATTAGGACCATAAAATTTAATCTCTTCTTTTGGCCAATCTGCTCTAATATCTGACCAAAGCACTTTGTCATCCGCTTTGAATTTTCCTGACAAGTACATATCAATGATTTCTTCTTTTTTCATTTCTGTAGCCCAGGTATTTTCTTTGTTGATAACCATTGTTAAACCATCAAGGGCTACTTTGAATTCTAAGTATTCTATTCCGTTTGCTTTAAGCTCAGCCGCTTCTGCATCTTTAATTTTTCTAGATGCATCAGAAAAGTCTATTTCACCTGGTATAAATTTTTTGAAACCAGCGCTAGATCCAGCTCTTCCCACCTGTACACTTACATCGGGTTGAACATTAACCATATATTCTTCAGCGATGTTTGCCATTAATGGATATACTGTACCAGATCCATCAACAATTACTTTGCCTTCAAGTTTTGTAGCAGCCGGTGTCTCAGTTGCATCTGGAGTAGTTGTTTTTGGTGCGCTTGAACAGCCTGCAAACAATACGATAGTAATGACAAATACCAAAATAATTCCTACTAATCTAAATTTACTCATTTTAAATATCTCTCCTTTAATTCATTAATTTTTCTTTTTACAATACTTACTTTAACACCTCATTGTTAATCTAATATAGGATAATTGTTAACTCCTTGTTAAGTTTTTCTTCCTGATTAAAATAAGCATATGGTGTTTATAATATTTGTTTATTCTTTCAAATCTATTTAAAAATATTGTTGTAGTCCATCTTAGACCTGTATTGAGTGTATAATTATCTTAATCATTCTTAATTTTGCAAATATAAAAGCCCTATTAAACCAATAGAGCTTTTATATATTCCATTATTTTTAGTTTAGTCATTCAAATTTATATGTTCACTTGTCACTGCGTAAATAATCTTCTCACAAATATTTGTAACATAATCACCTATTCTTTCAAGTGACTTGCTTACAAATAAGAAGCTAGTAGCTTGATTGATTTTCTTTGGGTCTTCCATCATGATAAGCAGGAGCTCTCTAAATATCTGTTTATGGATTGCATCTACTTCATCATCCATTTGAGCAACTACCTTCGCCTTGTCAGCATCTTGCTTTACATAAGCATCAATACTTTCTTTTACCATTCTCGTTGTAATTTCACCCATTCTCGGAATATCAATTAGCTCCTTGATATACTTTTCATTTGCTAACCTTACTGTAATCTTTGAAATATCTACTGCATGGTCGGCTATTCTCTCCAAATCAGTAATTATTTTCATAGCAGTAGCAATAAACCTAAGATCTTTTGCCATAGGTGCCTGCAATGCTATTAATTTAATACATCTATCCTCTATGTGAGCTTCCAAGTCATCTATAACATCATCCCCGTCAATTACAGATTGTGCCATAGCTATATCCTGATGTTTCAATGCATGAACTGAATTGTCCAAAGCTTCTTCTACTACAGTACACATCTTAAGCATTAATAGATGCAGCTCCTGCAGCTCTTTATCAAAATAATTCCTTGTCATGACATACCTCCTATTAACCAAATCTTCCAGTAATATAGTCCTCAGTTCTTTTATCTCTAGGTTTGTAGAATATATTCTCAGTTTTATCCGTTTCCACGACTTCACCAGATAAGAAAAATGCGGTATAATCTGATATTCTTCCTGCTTGCTGCATGTTGTGGGTTACAATTACAACTGTATACAACTTCTTTAGCTCTTCCATCAAATCTTCAATTTTTAATGTTGAACCTGGGTCAAGTGCTGAGGTTGGTTCATCCATCAAAAGCACTTCTGGCTCAACAGCCAATACTCGCGCTATGCAAAGCCTCTGCTGTTGTCCACCTGATAGGCCTAGCGCTGACTTATGCAGTCTGTCCTTTACCTCTTCCCATAGCGCAGCACCTTTTAAGCTTCTTTCAACAATTTCATTGAGTATTTTCTTATCCTTTACACCGTGTATCTTTGGTCCATAAGCCACATTTTCAAATACAGACATAGGAAAAGGATTAGGCTTTTGAAACACCATTCCTACTCTTTTTCGTAATTCAATTACGTCATATTTTTTAATATCCATTCCATCTAAAGAAAGGTTTCCATCTATTTTAACTCCATCAATAAGATCATTCATTCGGTTAACCGTTCTTAAGAAAGTTGATTTACCACAACCCGAAGGACCAATAAACGCAGTAACTGAATTTTCTACTACATCAATATTTATATTTTTAAGCGCATGAAAATCTCCATAATACAAATTAAGATCACGAACTTCAATCTTATTATTCATTATACCCCTCCATCCTTATCTAATAAACCTTTTTATGTTATTGATAACAAAATTTATAATAAATACTGTTATTACCAGTACTGTTGCTATACCTAATATTTGACTTAACAATCCACTAGAATCCAAACAATATTTACTTCTATGCATACCTATTAATTTCGAAATGCTTCGCGAGCTTCCTAAAGCTATAACATTGTATATTGTCTGCATAAGATTTATTTATCAAATTTACATATATGTTATTATAACTAATGTTGTTTAATATATGCCGATTATAATCACCCACATATTCGTATTTACCAGCATTCCTCACTTGATTAGATATTTATGTTACATTAACATTTTATTTCATAATCAAAAACATAATATTAATTGGAAGTAAAGGACATGTTAAGTTTATGTTAAATAGTAATGCTAGTAGTATAATCAATCCCTATCAATCTTTATAATAGAGCACCCTTACAGAAAAAAAGCCGGAATAATACCGGCTACATGATAGCTAACATATTATTTTTGATTACCTTAACAAATACTAACATCAAATTTTTTTACTGTAATCCTTAGTGTAATGTAACTGAATCATATTTATCATTCTTGTAAAAAAATGCTTAAGCCTTTATAGGAATACTCAATACAAATTCAGTTCCTTTGCCAATTTCGCTCTGAACATCAATTTTACCCTCAAACTGCATTACGATATGCTTGACAATTGCAAGTCCTAATCCTGTACCGCCCACATTTCTGGATCTTGCCTTGTCAACTCTGTAAAACCTTTCGAAAAGCCTTGGAACGTGCTCTTTTGGAATTCCTATTCCATTATCCTTAATCCTAATTACTACATTGCTTTCTAAATTATATGCTGATACTTCAACAGCGCCACCTTCCGGTGTATATTTTACAGCATTATCAATAAGATTTATCATCATTTGCTTAAACTGGTCAGGATCACCCTTTAGCTTGCTGACATCAGCAGCTATTATTGTTTGCAAGCTGATTTTTTTCTTAGCTGCTTGGTTTTGTAGCATTGATACAATCTCAATAATTTTATTAGAGGTGTTTATTAAAGCAAATTGTTGCTTGGTCTTTTTTGTTTCTAGTTCAGACAATGATAGTATATCGGTTATCAAACGGTTTAAACGATCTGCTTCATCCTCAATAATATTTAGAAATCGTATTGATGTTTCATGATCCTCTATTGCTCCAGCTTTTAAAGTTTCTACAAACCCCTTTATAGAAGTAAGAGGGGTTTTAAGCTCATG
>MGOS01000066.1:182-1621 GCA_001797185.1 Clostridiales bacterium GWB2_37_7 | reverse complement strand
AACAATTGTTCTCCAGAATATTCTTTATCATATTATCAATCTTGTTGTTTCTAATTACATGCAGCAGATGTTTGCCTACAATATCCACTTCAGTAATATTCAACATTTTCTGAGCCTTTGGATTAATAAAAAGTATATTTTTTTGGCTGTCAACAGCTATAATGCCGCTTACTACACTGGAAAGTATCGCTTCCATCTTCGTATTTTTATCCTTTATACTGCTTATCTTTTCTCTTAAACTGGCTGCCATAAAGTCAATTGCCTTTGCCAGTTCCCCTACTTCATCTCTTCTCCTAATATTTATTGAGTGATACAGCTTGCCATGAGTAATATCAACTGCTACATTCTTAATTTCTTCTATAGGTCTTGTAATACTTACAGAAATTCTGTACACAAGCAGCAGAGATAAGATCAATCCCGGTATCAAAGCAATAAGCAAATTACTATTAATACTTTTCATGATACCCTTTACTTCCTTAATAGGAGTTGAAAGTCTTACAACACCTATTATTTTATCACCATTATAGATTGGCCGTGCTATGTACATAAGATCGAGCTTCAAGGTCGTGCTATAACGAATTTCTTTACCTAAAGTTCCCTTCAAGGCTTTTTGAATTTCCGGCCTCTGCAAATGATTATCCATCTGCTCAGGGTTATAGCTTGTGTCACTAAGCACTATTCCTTGAGTATTGATTACAGTAATTCGTACATTGAGTTCTTTACCAACATCCGCTAAGGCACTTTTCATCTTTGCTATATCATTGCTATATAAATCCTCCGCCAATACTTGACTTAGAATATATACCTGCGAAACCAACTTTTCATGAATATTGTCAAAATGCATCTTCTTCACAGTTTGAACTGTAAAGAAACCTGAAATTACCACGGTTACCAAAAGTACAGACATGATATACGCAAATATTTTCTTTTGCCCTATTTATCACCTTCATCAATGATTTTATAGCCTACACCTCTGATGGTTTCTATCATCTGATTGCTATCATCAACATCATGAATTTTCTGTCTAAGATGTCTGATATGAACATCCACTGTTCGCGTTTCACCTGCATAGTCATAGCCCCATATTTTGTCCAGCAATGAATCTCTCGTAAGTACTCTTCCTTTATTTTCAACCAGCATCTTAAGCAATTCAAACTCTTTAAGTGTCAACGCCAGCTTTTCTCCGCTTTTTTTAACTTCATATTTTTCTTTATCAATTGTAATATCCCGATATGTTAAGAGACTTCCTGCCTCTTCTTTGAACGTTTCAACCACTTCAGCATCCTCAACATCCAGTCTTCTGAGAGCAGCTCTAATTCTTGCAATAAGCTCCTTTACACTAAAGGGCTTTGTCATATAATCATCTGCTCCAAGCTCCAGGCCCAGAACCTTATCAAATTCCTCACTTTTCGCCGTGAGCATGATAATAGGTATTCTTC
>MGOS01000066.1:0-173 GCA_001797185.1 Clostridiales bacterium GWB2_37_7 | reverse complement strand
TATTTGCTCTGATCCTCTTGCATATTTCCAAACCATCCAATCCAGGCAGCATCAAATCCAAAAGTACCAAATCATATTCTTCCCTCATGATCTGATTCAAACCATCTATGCCATTGTCGGCCAAGGTTACGTCAAAGTTGTTTTTCTCCAGATTATACTTTATAAGCTCCTGA
>MGOS01000065.1:4309-12575 GCA_001797185.1 Clostridiales bacterium GWB2_37_7 | reverse complement strand
TCTTTCAACTTCAAGCACCATTTGTCCAAGGTTCATTTCAGGTGCGATTATTGCCTTAACTGACTTCGAAAGTTCTATTAATCTTTCTTCAGGGAAAGGCCAAACTGTTATTGGTCTAAATAAACCAACCTTCATGCCCTTTTCTCTAAGCATCTTTATTGCTGTTTTAGCAGCTCTAGCAACACAGCCATATGCAAAAATGAGAATTTCTGCATCCTCTGTATTCTCTTCTTCCCAAGTAATGATATCATCCTTATTAACTTCTACCTTATCGACTAATCTTCTTATAAGGCTATCTGCAACTTGTGTGCTGTTTGTTGGGAAGCCTGTTTCGTCATGTATAAGTCCAGTGACATGATATCTATAGCCTGTTCCAAAATCAGCCATTAAAGGAACTAAATTTGCTTCTGGTTTGAATGGAAGATATTCCTCGCTTGAACAAGTAGGTCTCTTTCTATCAACAATCTCAATTTCTGAGCTTTCAGGTATTTCAATTTTTTCTCTCATATGACCAACAACTTCATCCATCATAAGAAGCACTGGCATACGGTATTTCTCAGCTAGATTAAATGATCTAATTGTTAAATCGAAGGTTTCTTTAACAGAAGATGGACACAAAGCTATAACAGGGTGATCACCATGAGTACCCCATTTAGCCTGCATCATATCGCCTTGAGCTGGAGAGGTTGGTTGACCAGTACTTGGACCACCTCTTTGAACATCAACAATAACAATTGGTATTTCTGCTATCGCTGCATAACCTATATTTTCCTGTTTTAGGGAGAAGCCAGGACCACTTGTAGCTGTCATTGTTTTTAAACCAGTTAGAGATGCACCTATTGCTGCAGCTATTCCTGCAATTTCGTCCTCCATCTGAATGAACTTGCCACCTATCTTGGGTAGTCTTTCAGCAGAGATTTCAGCTATTTCTGTTGAAGGTGTAATCGGATAACCTGCATAAAACTTCATGCCGGCAGTAATCGCACCTTCTACACATGCCTCATTGCCTTGCATAAGTCTAACCTTTTTGCTCATTTTTCTTCCCCCTTACGTATATAGCATAATCTGGACATCTTAATTCACATAAACCGCATTGGGTGCATTTATCAATATCCGCTACTGTAACTTTTCCACCTTTTAATTCTATTGCTTTGGTAGGACAAAAAGCAGTACAAATTCCGCAGCCCTTGCACCAGTCAGCATTAATTATCAGTTTGCCATGGTCTTCTTCTTTGACATGGATGCTTTTCATTTTCATATTGCGACCTCCCCCTAAACCGTATTGCAATTTTTATTTCATTTTCATACTATGAAAGACTTGTTTTGCAACTTTGCCTTCATTTTCAGTATATAATATTGCAGGATATATTGCAATATGAAAATAGCTGTATAGTTAAATTTTTGTTTTATACTTTTATATTACCAATTCATCTTCCAGCTATGCATTTTATTTTTTAATTCATAGTCTGTTAAGTCAATATTTATGGGAGTGATTGATATATACTTATTCTTTATTGCATATATATCCGTATCAATGTCATCTGGCAAATCCACCAATTCTCCTGCCAACCAATAATAAGTATTGCCTTTTGGGTCTTTTCTTTCTTCAAAATTGTTTTTATAAATCTTTATACCCAGCTTACAAATTTTGATGCCTTTAATTTCTTGCAGGCTATTAATTGCAGGTATATTTACATTAAATATATGATTTTGCGGTATTCCATGTTCAAGAATCTGCTTACATATTTCCTTCGCCACGGTTGCAGCTGCTGTCATATCAGTTGTTGTATAGTCTTCATAAGAGAAAGCTATAGCCGGTATTCCAAATATTGCTCCCTCTACGGCTGCTGAGACTGTACCGGAGTATATTACATCAGTTCCCAGGTTTTCGCCCATATTGATACCAGAAACCAATAGATCAGGTCTTTCATCCATCAGGTTTTCTACGCCGAGCTTTACACAATCTGCAGGGGTACCATTCACCCACCAAGCTTTGATATTGTCACCAAAAACATCAAGCTTTCTGCTTCTTAACGGTGTGTGCATTGTAACAGCGTGTCCTGTTGCACTTTGATTGCGCTCCGGAGCAACAACATATACCTCACCAAGCTCTTGCATAGCCATCGCAAGAGCTTTAATACCCTGTGCGTTAATACCATCATCGTTAGAAATTAATATTTTCAATGCTTTTACCTCCTAAGCTAATTATTTTTATTATTGATTATTTTTCATTTTAAATGCACAAACTAAAACCACTATTCTAAATGCGACAGGGTGATAATATGATACAAATTGATGATGCAGGAAGCGGCAGTTTAGTGGGCGGTACCTGCATAGCAGCAATAAGAGTTGAGACTGGTGAATTTTATAATGAAGTTATACCCGTCGATTTATTCAATAAAGAGAATTTTAAGAGTAAATCCTATATTTATTATGCCACAGATATTATTATAAGAGCATTTCAAGTCATGGAGGTTTCTCATGAGGAGCCAATCAATATCTGTCAAGGTTATATTTTTGAGGATTCAAGAAACTACTTGAAGAAAAACAATTATAACTTTACAAAAGGAAAAATTGAAGATCCACTACAAACTATCATAGAAAACAATTTTGAAGAATATACTGTCTCTCTTGGACTGCCAAGAGAGTTTATATCTTATACAAAATATCCCTTTCATCTGCATAGAATACTCAAATGGGTGTATGCTGATTATGATAAACGCGTACCGCTTTGCAAAACTGGTTGGAAAAGCTGGAGTAAATATAGTGAACTGCCTGTTCAAACCTACTATGATAAAGTTATGAGAAGCAATTACACATGTTTAAAATGCGGCCAGAGAATAGAAAACGATTCGTCGGTAAAGGTTATAAGATTTATAATTGACAAACCCAATTATGTATATTTGCATAAGCACTGCTAAAAGATTTTAAGGCATGGTAAAAACCATGCCTTTCATATTTATACTATACTGGATAAGTCTTTTGCTCTTTGTCGACAAGTTCACTATCTATTTGATATTTCTTTGCCTGCCTATCCTTAAAGTATTTCAGTGCTACCTGTGGGAACAATGCATAGGAAAGAACATCTTCTTCCTGTTCGTAGTACTCCTTCATTTCAGCTTTTACCGCTTCCAGCTGAGGCGCTATCAAATCTGCCGGTCTACAGGTTATAACCTCTTCATCGCCAATTATCTTTTTCCTTATATCTTCTGAAATCGGCACAGATGGACTTCCATATTTACCTTTTACATATTCCTTAATTTCAGTCGGGATCATTTTGTATCTTTCTCCTGTTACTACATTGAATACAGCCTGAGTCCCAACAAATTGGCTTGATGGTGTAACCAATGGCGGATATCCCAAGTCAGCTCTAACTCTTGGTACCTCAAGCAAAACCTCCTGATATTTGTCAGAAGCATTTTGAAGTGCAAGCTGTGACATTAAATTTGAAAGCATGCCGCCAGGCACTTGATAGGAGAGTACTCTAGTATCTACGTTAAACACATTTACATTCAAGATGCCATTTGCTATGTATTTGTCTCGTATAGCTTTAAAGTGATCTGCTATATCACTTAGAAGATTGATATCCATACCTGTATCATACTCTGTCCCTTGAAGAGTCGCTACCATTGGCTCTGTTGGAGGTTGCGATGTACCTAAGCCAAATGGTGAAATCGCTGTGTCTATGATATCTACTCCTGCTTCAATAGCCTTTAGATAAGTCATATCTGTCATACCACTTGTAAAGTGCGTGTGAAGCTGTATGGGGATCTGAATATTTTTCTTCAACTCTTTTATTAGCTCATGGCCATAGTATGGAGTTAATATACCTGACATATCCTTGATGCAAAGGGAATCTGCACCCATTTCCTGCACCTGTTTCGACAGCTTAACATACATTTCTGTATTGTGTACTGGGCTGATGGTATACACCACTGTACCCTGTGCGTGTCCGCCGTATTTCTTAGTTGCCTTTATAGCGGTTTCAATATTCCTTAAGTCATTTAATGCATCAAAGATTCTTATTATATCTATCCCATTTTTAATAGATAGTCTTACAAATTCTTCTACGACATCATCCGCATAGTTTTTATAGCCTAGTATATTTTGACCTCTCAAAAGCATTTGCAGTTTAGTATTCTTCACCTTGGAACGTATTGCTCTGAGTCTTTCCCAAGGATCTTCATTTAAAAATCTAAGACAGGAATCAAAGGTCGCTCCTCCCCACATCTCCAGCGAATGAAAGCCTACCTTATCCATTTCTTCAACAATAGGAAGCATTTCCTCTGTTTTCATTCTGGTAGCAATTAAGGATTGATGACCATCTCTTAAAGATGTTTCAGTAATTTTTACCTTTGCCATATGTTAATTTCCCCCTATCTTTTATGTTCAATAATTTTGAGATCATGTAATTTATAACATATTTATATCACATTAATAAAGTAAAATATATAAAAATATTAATTATTCTGTTAATTCATTTACATAATTACTGATGTGAACATGGTTTAAAATAATCAATTAAGCTTACTTTAAATATATTATCTGATATATTATCATTAAATATTTCCTGATACAACATTTTAGTATCGATGATTTGATTAGAATCAGATAATTTTTGAAATCCCAGATATTCTGCAAACTCATCACAAGACCCATGCATATATGCTTGCAAAGCTCCTTGGTGTTCTACGGTGTTTAATATAGTCTTAACCAGTATTGTACCCAACCGTTTTCTTCTTTGGTCTTCTTTAATATAAATCCGATTTAAGATGCACTTGTCTTCATAATTGATATATAAACCGATTCCACAAATATTATTATCCTCTATAACCAACATGATATTTTCAAGCTTGTTAATCATTGTATTTTGATGAAAGCCTAAACTTTCTGCATTTTGAAATATATAATCCAAATCAACCGGTTGAAGCCTTCTAACTTGTATCATTTAATTATCCTCCAAACTATATAAATATTCTACTTCCGATACAGTCAAGTATCTCCAATGTCCTATCGCTAAGTCACCTAACTTTAGTTTGCCGATACTAATTCTTTTTAGCTCCAAAACCTTATGACCTATTGCATCGCACATTTTTCTAACTTGACGATTTTTGCCTTCGTGTATTGTGATGCTAACCAATGTGTCGTTTTCTATAAATTTCAATATTTTCAAGCTAGCTGGTGCTGTTTTATAATCCTCAATATTCAATCCATTTTTAAACATTTCAATCGCCGTATTCTGTACTCTGCCCTTAACTCTTGCAGTATAAGTTTTTTTTATATTGTGACTTGGATGAGTTATTTTGTAAGTAAGCTCACCGTCGTTGGTCAAAATGAGCAAACCCTCAGTATCATAGTCCAATCTGCCTACCGGAAATATTCTTTCTTCGATATTCGACATCAAATCCAATACAGTAGGTCGATTGAACTGATCCTTAGCACTGGTTATATAACCTATAGGTTTATTAAGCAGTACGTACACCTTATTTATATTGTGTATCAGCCGCTTACCCTCAACCTCTATGACTGATGTCTGCTTGTCCACCTTGGTACCTAGTTCTGTAACTATGATACTATTTACTCTTACCTTACCTTGTTTAATCAATTCCTCACATTTACGCCTGGATGCCACTCCAAGCTCCGCCATTATCTTTTGTAAACGCTCTTCCATCATTTCACCCATCATATAAATTACAAAGCAAATTGATGAAATGCATAATTGACTTCATCAATTTGTTGTATATCATATCCATAAATTTTCTTGTTAAATCATTTCCTTTAATATCAATCAGTGATGCTCCGAAATATTTTTCGGAAATGATACATTGGATCCTTAGATTCAATGCTTTGATTATACGCCAATTCAACGGATCCCAAATATTCATTTCCTAAATAGATTTTAAGATCTCCTGCTTTGCTGCCCTTTACAATTGGTGCAGTATTATTAAACTTCAAAGCCGGTATAAATATAAGCTTATCTAATTCCGCTTGTTTTATCGGCATATAAAAGTCATGGGTTGGCTTAATTCCTACTATATCCTGCTTTCCACCAAAAACCTTTAATTGTTGATAAATATCACTACTGTTAACAACCCTTTGCTTCGTATAATTCTTAAAAGCATAGTTCAGTAGGTTTGCACTTTCTTCCCACATTGGACCACAATTCAAAACAACACTGCATAGCTGCCAATTCTCTCTTGTTGCGGAAGAAACTAAGCAACGTCCTGCTTTGCTTGTATAGCCTGTTTTAACTCCGTCTCCACCATCGAATTGCCATAGCATTTTATTCTTGTTCATTAAGCTTCTATCCCAATCTACATCAGGAGGTCCACTGATTGTTTTTCTTTTTGTCTTGACTATGTCGGCAAATTTGGCATTTCGCAGCGCATAACTTGTAATCAACGCCAAATCATAAGCTGTAGTATAATGCTGTGGATCATCAAGACCATGTGGATTGGCAAAGCTGGTGTTTAAGGCACCTATTTCCTTAGCCTTGGCATTCATCATTTCAACAAAGCCAGCTACACTACCACCAAGGTGTTCAGCTACAGCCACAGAGGCATCATTGCCGGATCTTAACATGATTCCGTATAGCAACTCTTCTACAGTTATTTTTTCTCCTTCTTTTAAATAAATAGAAGAACCTTCTGTATAAGCAGCTTTTTTGCTGACAGTTACTGTTTCACTTAGTCTACCGCTCTCAATTGCAACCAAGGTAGTCATTATTTTTGTAGTACTAGCCATGGCAAGCTTTTGATCTGCATTCTTGCTGTAAAGCACCCTACCTGTTTTTACGTCCATTACTATAGCTGCTTTAGCACAGGTCGTGACATCAGCAAAGATATATGAAACACTATAGCTCATAAGCATTATCACAATTAAAATAAGTAAAGCTACTTTTTTCATTTTATCACTCCGTCAATATGTTTATAGTATATCTACTATTTAATATTATTGGCAAAATGATAAAAATAATGCTTTTCAATATTTGTTAATATTTAGCTGTTAATAATAATGCAACCAAACTCTTTGGCTAACTTTTGCGCTTCCTTGATGTCTTCATCACTCCAAA
The DNA here is from genome assembly GCA_001797185.1 of Clostridiales bacterium GWB2_37_7. GTDB lineage: Bacteria > Bacillota > Clostridia > Lutisporales > Lutisporaceae > GWB2-37-7. Next base: position 5,503 of record MGOS01000065.1, on the reverse strand, counting down.
TAGACCATCCACCTTTGAGTTCATCATTTACATATATTTCAACCTTGTCTTTTTTAACTATCATAATTTTGCTATTCTTATTCTTCATTTGTGTAATTTGCCGTTTTACAGCCTCTTCAATATCTACATCTAATACTTTCATTGCTATCATGATACAGGACAATGCATCCTCTAATTCTCTTTTAGCCTTATCGTTGTCCCCCTTTAGAAGCGCCTTTAGAGACTCTGCAACCTCTTCATTTAGATGACTGATAACTTCTTTCGGGTCATCCGTGGTGTATTTTCTATTTTCCCATATCAGCATTAATGCTTCTTTCATATCCATTAAAAATCGCCCCCGAATACATTTTATTTATCAAAAACCGAAGCCATGTATATATCTGCTGTTTCTGTATGATTACTTCACTTTATATTATACCATATCGTGCTAATCATCTGTATAAATCAAACAAATAGGCATGTAATCACTTTACATGCCTATTTGTTTGATTTATTAGCTATAGGAGTTATCATTGTGCCTATTTTTAATCATGGCATCAATATTTTCGATAAAACTTGGAACCATATCGATTATTCTATCTACAGTATTATTATAATTCATCGGCAGCATTCTCAATTGACCATTGGAGGAAGTCAAAAATCCTATTGGCATTATTGTGACTCCCGCACCTGTACCGCCTGCGAAGGGGTAGTTGCTGTCCAATGGATCCTGATCAGGCTTTTCTTCATTTTTCTTTGCCAAGTCTCCGCCTCCGGCTACAAATGCATAGCATACTCTCGAAATAGGTATTGCTATTGTACCATCCTTTGTCTCAACTGGATCTCCTACTACTGTATTTACATCTATCATTTTTTTTATACTTTCCATAGTAGTTTTCATTAAATTCTCAACGGGTTGTTGCATAGAAACACATCCTTTGTACATTTTAAGTAACATTTAATTTTTCATTTAGTTCATGATCGGTTTTTTTTCGCTGATTGCGCCTTTTTAATACCATTATTCCAGTATTTATAATATCTCCGAACTTAAATTTAATTATACAGCTGAATTCAGCGTTTAGTGTCTCCCTATCAAATAATGGCATGATGACTACATCCTTAATTGTAAAATTTAAATTATTTTGTACCCATGCTAGTACTGAGCCAAGTACTGTCCATAAGGAACCAAATAATATTGCAGTCAAAGCGGCATCA
>MGOS01000065.1:0-4269 GCA_001797185.1 Clostridiales bacterium GWB2_37_7 | reverse complement strand
TATTTCTTTAAATTATTAAAATCATCCACGGTAAATATTTTACTAATCTTTCTCCATAGCTTGCTTGTTTTGTTTGACTCAATCTCAGCCTTATATTTCAAGGCGAACTTGTTGTTAACAAAAACAATGTCCAATAGAGGCACTTCAAGTTTTATATTAATAATGCCGTACAAGGTTTTCACTCTAATTAAAACTAGATCATCCACTTCTTTCTTAATCGTTTTTAGTTTAATTCTGATAGGCATGATATAAAGAAGTATCGCTATTATTAAAAGCACAAGTATAACAACAAGAAATTTCAGCATTATTTTCCTCCAAATACAGAGTCTGTTTGTTATGTATTTTTACACAAATCATTAAAATAATGCATAAAATATGCGTCTCACGCCGCAATATTTTTTGCTAAGGAACCCTATGGTTCCCTTCGACGGATGCAAGCATCCTGAGCACCCTCCTTTAACGGCATGGGGATTCTCCCCCTTGCATCCCCCATTGTATAGGAAATTATACTTTCCTATACAATAATAAAAGGCTGCATAAAATATTAATTCTATACAGCTTCAAAATTCGTATTAAGTATTCTATGCTTTTGTATTCAATATGTATCTTATTGAAATGATTTTGCCCTCTTTATTTTATCGTTGCCGTACTTTTCTCGGATGCTGTCTATTGCTCTTTCAAGCTTTTCTTCTTTCTCGTTTTTACCGTTCAAACCTAACTCATTAAAAAAGGATAGCTGCTCACTTTCTGTATACTGGAAGTTCGTTATGCCTATGCCTAACAAACGAATCATACGGGTACCATCCCAGTGCTCAGTGATTAAATCTAGCCCAGTTTGGTAAATCTCTTTGGTCAAATATGTTGGCACTACAGCTCTTTGTCGTGTTATAGTCTGAAAATCACTATATTTTATAACTATAGATACTGTCTTACCCTTATAATTGTATTGCCTTGCTTCTGTACCTACTTCTTCTGCTAAATCCAATAACACCTTTTCAATATATTTCATATCAATGGTGTCAACAGATAATGTAGTTGAACGGCTGATTGACTTATTATCAACAGCAGCATTTGCAGATACTGTTGATTGATCTATGCCATTGGCATGCTGATGCAGCTCTATGCCAGATTTGCCAAAGTGTTTTGCAAGGAATTCTTTATCTAAGCTTGCCAAATCTCTAATTTTATAGATACCCAACCTATGCAGCTTCTGCTCTGTTTGCTTACCAATGCCTACCATTTCCCTAATATCCAAAGGCCATAGCTTTTCAGCAATATCCTTAACCCAAATTTCTGTAATACCAAGCGGCTTTTTTATTTCAGAAGCCATTTTTGCCAAAAATTTATTTTCAGATATACCTATAGAGCACCATAAATCCAGCTCGTTTTGAATTTCTGACATGATCTTATTTGCAATTGTAATTGGCTCACCAAATAAAGCCTCGCAGCCAGTCATGTCAAGCCATGCCTCATCAATGCTGTTTACTTGGATTAAAGGAGTATATCTTCTCAAAAGTTCCATAACCTTATTGGACATATTCTGATAATAGACATGATCCGGCGGAACAAAAATAATATCTGGACATAGTTTTTTTGCCTCATGGAGAACCATTGTGGTCTTAACCCCATAGCCTCTTGCTTCATAGTTTGCTGCAAGTATGATACCTGAACGATTCTTTGGATCACCTGCAACGGCAGCGGGTCTTCCTTTCAATTCAGGGTTACGCGCCATTTCACAGCTTATATAAAATGCATTCATATCGACCAGGAAAATTACCTTTTTCATGTTATAACACCACTTTTGTTTTAATAATTCATTGCAATGTATCGAAACCAGCTTAATTCTCTTCTATATTTGTTTCCTGTAGAGGTGGAAGCTCTTGAAGGTTTTTAAGTCCAAAAAGCTTAAGGAAATTGTCCGTTGTACAATATATCATCGGTCTGCCAGGGGTATCTAATCTTCCTGCTTCAAAAATTAATTCCTTATCCTGAAGTCTAGATATGCTGCTTTCAGATTTTACGCCTCTTATGGAATCAATTTGAGCCTTTGTGATAGGCTGCTTATATGCAACAATTGAAAGAGTTTCTAAGGCTGCTTGCGATAGTCCCTGCCTAGTCTGTGGCTTAACCAGTCTTTCAATATATTCATAATGCTCAGGTCTTGTGCAGAATTGATAGCTGTTGTTCACCTCAATGATTTGAATTCCTCTTTTTTCTTCATTATAGATATCAATCATCTGATTTATAATCTTTTTGACGGTACTTTCATCTATTGTAAGCACGTGGGACAGCTCTTTTAGAGTGACTGCATCTCCAGCTACATAGAGTAAGCCTTCAATCACTGACTTTATTTCTTTTATATCCATATTAAATACCTCAGCTTACTGATTTTTTCCTTTTTACCAAGATTTTATCAAAACTCATATACTGCTCAACGGTTATAAACTTTCGCTTCACCAGCTCTAAAATAGCCAAAAAGGTTACTATTATTTCATACTTATTTGATTTCCTGTTAAATAGTTCTTCAAAATAAAAAATTGATTTTACTACCAAAAGCCTTGATATTTCTTTTATTTTATCATCTACAGTATAGATCTCTCTATGTATCTCTCTATATTTACGCTTAGAGCTCGTACTGTTTTTTTGTAATATCGAATTCAAGGTTTTTGCAAGTAAATCCGTGGATACTCCCGTAATTGAAGTGAAATCAGATAAATAATCCTCAATAGGCTCAGGGGTCTTATAAAAAACCTTTTCATACACTTCAAATTTATCTTTAAGCAGCAAGGTAAATTCCTTGTACTTCTTATACTCAATAAGTTTTTGAACAAGTTCTTCTCTGGGGTCGATTTCCTGAGTGGAGTTGTCCTCTTTCTTAGGTTTTGGCAGCAGCATCTTTGATTTAATTTCTACCAAAGTAGCGGCCATAACCAAGAACTCACTGGCAACCTCCAAATCCATCTCCTGCATGAATTCCAAATATTCAAGATACTGCTGTGCAATCTCTGATATAGGAATATCATAAATATCAACCTCTGCTTTTTCAATTAGATGAAGCAGCAGATCAAGAGGGCCTTCAAATTTTTCCAGCTTAAATTTAATAGACACTATAATCTACTCCAATTCCAGCATATTCATTTTTTCGTATACCTCTGATATTGTTTCTTTCGCAATAGCTTTCGCTTTTGCAGTTCCAGTTTTGAGAATATCTACAATTTTGCTTTTGTCTTCCAGAAGCTTTATTCTTCTTTCATACATTGGCGTCATGTATGCAATCATATTGTCAGCCAACTGCTTCTTACATTGAACGCAGCCGATTGTACCTGCTTTGCAGTTTTCCTCTACCTCTTTTGTAATTCCTTCAGAGAATACCTTGTGAAAAGCGTAGACAGAGCAAATATTTGGATTGCCCGGATCAGTTTTTCTTATTCTTTGTGGATCTGTAATCATTGTTTTTACTTTTTCTCTTATAATCTCAGGCGAATCAGAAATCGCGATGGTATTGTCATAGCTTTTGCTCATCTTTCTACCATCAAGTCCCGGCAGTAGCTTTATTTGATTCATTTTAGCCTGAGGCTCTGGAAAGGTCTCTCCATACATATAGTTAAATCTTCTGGAAATTTCTCTTGCAAGCTCCAAGTGTGGCAATTGGTCTTCACCAACTGGTACAATCTCGGCTTTGTGTATCATGATATCAGCGGCTTGCAAATTTGGGTAGCCCAAAAAACCGTATGTGGCTATATTTTTTTCCTTTAGCTGCTGTAATTGATCCTTGTAGGTTGGACATCTTTCCAACCAAGAAAGAGGTACAATCATGGAAAGCAGCAAATGCAGCTCTGAAATCTCTTTTACTGCAGACTGAACAAATATTGTAGATTTCTCAGGATCTAAGCCCGCACTAATCCAATCCACTGCCATATTTATTATATTTTCCTTTAGATCTTTTGTATCTTCATAGCCAGTTGTCAGTGCATGCCAATCAACTATGGAGAAGAAACAGTCGTAGTCATTTTGAAGTCTAACCCAATTCTCCAAGGCTCCGAAATAGTTGCCTAAGTGCAAATAGCCTGTAGGTCTCATTCCACTCATTATTCTTTTTTTAGTCATGTGTATTCCTCCATATTTTTCGTGCTGAATTACAATCATTTAAGCTTCTATGTTTCATTAATTAAGTAGTCCAAATAATACAAATAAATAATATACGATGTCATCTAAAAGTGTTACTAAAAACATCACCATAGGGTCTAATATCTTATCTAAAATATTGGT
>MGOS01000064.1:24410-28655 GCA_001797185.1 Clostridiales bacterium GWB2_37_7 | reverse complement strand
AATAATAGAGCCATCAAAGCCTTCCTCTGTAATTGTTTGAGTCGCCTTTATCCCGTCCATTTCAGGCATATTGATATCCATCAGTATTACATCCGGCCTCAGTTCACGTGCCAATGCAACTGCTTCAAGCCCATTTTGTGCTTCGCCTATGATATCAATTGATTCCTCATAGCCAAATATCGCATGGATATTCTCCCTGGTCTGTTCAGAGTCGTCAGCTATAATCACTCTAATTTTCCTTTCCATAACGCCACCCTCTTAAAATAAATTATTGTAACTTGCTCTTTGGAACCATCAAATCATCTCTGATAACACCAGGTGTATTTACAATACCTTCTTCTGTAGCCGGTCTTAACGCAAGCCTTAAGGTACCGCTTTCCTCAGAAAGTATAAGTTTTTCTGCATCTATCAATGACAAAGCCAAGGTCACGCTTGTTGGCAATTCTTTGTCGATTAAATTGGTCTCTGTCATGTTGCCCCCTACCCCAAGTACTTGAATGTTTTGCAGCAGTACCTTTGTATACTTAGGATAATAAATCTTTCTTCCATTGATTTCCTTGTCCTTTTCCTCATAGGTTACAAGGATATCTACAAAGTCGCCGGGAGTAATAAAACCCGCTGTTTGTATGACCTCATTTACAGATATTGTTACAGCTCTCTTTCCCCTTGGTATGACATAAGTCATTGTAGTTTTCTTCTCAGGGAACAAACGTTCAAGAAGTATTGGTTCACCTTTGACAATTCTCTCTCTTGTCATTTTGCCTATGATCTCATTCTTATCAGCAGTACCAATCGGAAGTGTTATATCGATAGGAACCTTAACCGGAGTAACCATCGCATCTGTGATTACCACCTTTGCAGCGATATCATTAATTGCCACATAGGTTGTTTTGGTTTTGACCCCTGTACCTGTGCTGCTCATGCTTGAAAGATATAGATAAATCAGCAGGCTTGTCACCAGCGCTGCTCCAATTGCAATTAAAGCTATTCTCTTATTAATGTTTTCCATTGCTCCCACCCTTTCAAATCAGCCTACTCAACCAGCTTTACACCAAATAAACCAAAATCATATTCCGTATCACCTATCTTCCCCTCTTCCAAAGCCCGTACAAATCTTCCCTTTATCTCAGTTTGCCCACCGGTATAAACTACATCATCCAGGTAAAACTTGGCAAACCCCATAATTTTAACGGTACTTCTCCCCTGTACATCAAAGGAGTCAATGACAGGAATTGTTATGAGTCTTGGACAATTCGGCTCCATATTATTTAAGTCTATATGCTCATGGGTATCTTTATCTATTAAATATTTAACGCCTTCGTAAGTTGGTCCAGACATATTTCCCGGTTCTGTGTCAAAATCTTCACCGATGCTTACAAGGTCCCCAATTTTCAAATCCACGTTATAACCGTACATCAGATTGTTTTTATAGGTAGTTGCGCCTGTCCCTCCAAGTGCTAGTGCGCCATAGTTGCCTGTATAAGCATCACCGGCACCCTTCTTAAGTGTATAGGATTGGCCATGCTCAAAAACCTGCTGTTCTACTGCGAAGGGTCTTATCCCATCAGCTGCTACAATCGCCCCTGCTTTTGCAATCGCCTTTGCTTCTACAACAGCACCTGTCATATCAAATATCTTGGCAAAATAAAAGTCAACTGATTTCTTCCCCGTTACGGTAATACTTCTTTTGTCACTGGTTATACTTATTTGCAGGTCAGAAGGGGCTATATTATATAAATCCGCATAATGATACGCTTGACTCATCATGCTAGAATCACCTTTTCTAAAATCCTGCATAGCTGCCAAAGCAATGGAATCTACTCCATTTTGAAGCTTGGTTTTCTCCAGATACATCATGCCAGCGTCAACAATAAAAGCTGTAGCACCTATAAATAATATAGACATTGCAAGAAAGATTACTGCGCTGTTGCCACTTTTGCTGCTTAGGTGTTTCGCTGCTGCCCTTAAAATATTCATACTTACTCCACCCTCATATAAGTATTTGATTCTATATAAAATGGGTTTGGTACTATGCTCTGTATGACTGGAGCGTAAATAACGATCTTATACTTGATATTAATTCTGACATCTTGTCCTGTACGTCTCTCACCTGAAGGGTCTATTACTACCTGTAGGTTAGCAAGATCCAACAGCCCGGACTTTGTATTGATTCTTTCTATGATCTGTTCATCAGTTTTGCCAACAGATGCCAGCCTCGCACTTTCTCTGCCGGTATAAGTGATCAAGAGATACGAGCCAAATATTCTTGTAAATTCAAACATCCCCATAAGCAGCAAAATGATTACCGGTAATATTAGTGCAGTCTCTACTAAAGATTGTCCTTTCTTATTTAGCTTCATATTTTGCTTCATATTTACTACCTTCCTTTTAGAGGTTATGAATACTGCTTATTTAGTGAAATGACCCTACCTGAAAAACACAAGTAGGGTCCTAACCTAACCTCAAAGTTTATTTCCTCCCATTTAATTGTAGTAGACTGCTGTGATTAAGGAGTTGCTGGAGCAAGCTTACCAGTTACCTCAGTAAACTTTGCAGCTATCGCTGTTCCAAGTGGTGTAATTGCTAACATAACTACTATTGCGATAAATGCTATAATTAGTACGTACTCTACCATACCTTGTCCTTTTTTGTTCTTCAAATTGTTCATCATGCTGAAATGCATATTGTATAGCTTTGTCATAGCTTTCTCCTCCTTTTTATTTATTGCTCTGTAGTATTTGCCGAATATTTGTGCTTAACTTGCGCTTTATGCATTTGGCTTGGGCACCAATTGCATTCTTTCTACTTATCAACTACCACTTATATTTGCTGCGAATTCAGTAAACTTATTGGCTAGGATATTTCCCAGAGGTGTCAATGACGCTATTACTGCCAATGCTATAAAAGCTAAAATCAGTACATACTCTATCATGCTTTGTCCTTTTTTATTTAGTAAGTTCTTAGCTGTATTCATTATTACTATCTGCGTCATGCTCTCACCTCCAACTTAATATAATGGTTAAGGAGTTGCAGGAGCAAGTTTACCTGTTACTTCAGTAAACTTAGCAGCTACTGCTGTGCCGAGTGGTGTTATTGCTAGCATAACTACTATTGCGATAAATGCTATAATTAGTACGTACTCTACCATACCTTGTCCTTTTTTGTTCTTTAGGTTGTTCATCATGCTGAAATACATATTGTATAATTTTGTCATGCTTTTCTCCTCCTCTAAAGTTTTTTTACTTTGTAGTTCAATTATACTGTGGCATATACTCCTTTACTATCAGTCGGTTGTATCAATTTCATTGGTCTAGTCACACTATGCCGCTTAGGTAGATGTACCTATGTTAACTACATAAATAAACATTAAGTCCTATAAAAACGCAAAAAGAACCCCAACAATTGGAGTTCTTGCTATCATAATCTATTTAATTAAGGGCGGACTGCAGCAACCTTCAATGTTGCTATTTACATGACAAGGCACAAAAGCTTACAATAGAATGTGTTTATTAGTATCAAGAAAATTGGTAGTGTTTATAATATAAAGCATTGGAGGATTTTAAATGAAAATACAAGTAAAAAAGATTGATACATCCGCAGAGGATATCATTATAAACTTCACCAGCGAATACGGCGCAGCGGAAGCCTTTTGGGGCACAAAGCCTATCCCAAAGGCAAATACCGAATATGATGTGGAGCTTGATATCACAGACGAGCTGGTCTGGGGAAAAGATGTAAAAGCAAGCAACGACAAGAAATTCAGCATAAACATGAAGCAGGATGATATCTACATAACAGGCATCATAGAAAAGATATACAAAGACGGTATGGCAGACTTCCGATTAGGCAAAAACCTCATCCAGATCGAGCTGCTTGGCAAGAATGCACCAATAGGCATCTACGTAACAATTAAAACCTCAAGCATAGAACTATACGAAGCAAACAAATAGGGATGGCTATCGCCATCCCATATCTTCTTTTTGTGGTGCCAGGCACCACATATATCAAGTTATTACAAACTTTATCACCTGTTATCCTTGGCATTGATGTCATCCAGACAATTTTTATCCCAGCTGTACCTAATTACATCTCCTATCAGGTACGGATATTTCTCAATCGTTCTCTCTAAATCCCATTGCATCAAATTATAGTTGAACTTCATTACACCAGCCTTATATCCCTTTATTTCAAAGTTAACTATGATATCTCTCCTCAGATCGCTGCTCTTTGCATTTGAGGTTGGCG
>MGOS01000064.1:15422-24345 GCA_001797185.1 Clostridiales bacterium GWB2_37_7 | reverse complement strand
ACCCTCTCCGGCTTTATATATACGATGATTGGAGTCCTCCCAAAATACATCCCGTTCAGCTGTATCACGTATAAATGCATCACATGTATAAAACTTTGGTGTAAATACTATTGAATCTAAATATTCATTGAAGTTTGTTGAATCAATTTCAAACTCAAATCTATACCCCTTCGTGAGTCCATCAGTTGCCCCATCAAAGTTACTTGTGTCGACCGCTAGGCTATTTGCATACATTGGCTTGTCAATATATGTGAGTTTTCCTAGTCCTTGAGTTGGATTTTTATAGAAGCCCTCCAGCTGTATATCTCTAACCATTACGACTCTAAATCCTTCAAGCTTAAAGGTATTAATCTTATAGGTTCCTAAGTACCCATAAGTCACATTCCCTGCATTATCTGAAACCTCTACATGCAAGTACCAGGTGCCTTCCAGGTTTTGTGTAGATGAAAAGCTACTTGCTGTTGCTGTCCATCCTGTAGTCGGCTTTGTGGTAGTATTCGTCCATTTATACTTTACATCTCTAATTCCACTGCCACCGGTATCAGCTAATGTCACATTGACTGTTACAGGATCACTGCCATCTGCATTTGTTAAATCTGCTGTAATCGTTGGTGCAATCTTATCTATTTGATATGAACCAAAATAAGCATATTTGCTTTGACCGTCAGTTAAAAAAGCTGTTGCATGTAAATACCATATGCCTGTTGTTGTTAGGGTTGTATTGAAGTTAGTGCTTGTTGAGCTTGTCAAGCCGGTTGTCGGTTTTGTAGTACTGTTTGTCCATCTATAATCAACCTTGCTGAAAGTACCATTGGTTACTGCTGTTGCTAAATTTACTACTGCATTGGTGTTTCTCCAGGGCAAGCTCGTGGGATTGGCAATAAGAGCGATATAGGGCAGATTATATCTTGTATAGGTCACATTCCCTGCATTATCCGTAGCTTCGATATGTAGATACATAAGAACATTTTGATTTTGTGTAGTTGAAAAACTGCCACTTGTTACAGTCCACCCAGAGGTCGGCTTTGTGGTTGTATTCGTCCACCTATATTTTACATCCTTTACCCCACTACCACCTGTATCTGTTATCGTTGCATTTACTGTTACATCTGCACCACTGACACCACCGATCTTAGAAGTGGTGATTGTCGGCGCAATTTTATCTATCTGATAAGGACCAAAATAGTTGTATGCACTTTGTCCCCCTGTTGTATATGCAGTTGCATGCAGGTACCATTCACCGGCTGTTGTTTGTGTTAGATTATTGTTTGCGCTTGTTGTGCTCGTAAAACCTGTAGTTGGTTTTGCAGTACTATTCGTCCATTTATACTCAATTCTACTAAAAGTACCTGCGTTGATCTTTGCTGCAAGGTTTACGTCAACGTCCATATTTTGCCAAGGCAAGCTTGGTGGGTTTGCGTAAACAAGTATTTCAGGTACAGTGACTGTCTGTACCAGCGGTAAGCTCCAGGCTCCTTCCATATCCTGTACCATAAGCTGAATTTGATAGGCTTTGCCATAGAGCATATCGGTTGGTGTTCCTGATTTCCATACTGCAGCATCTGTTGTTTTCCAATTCCATTGCTTAGCTACTATTCCTTTGTCTGCTCTTGAAACGCTATGATCAGAATCATAAGATTTATCAACTGTACTTGCATAATACTTACTCGTAGTGCCGTTATATAAGACGTAGGGTGTAAAAGCTGCTATAGGCCGTCTATGCACGATAAACTGCGTTGGTGCATCTTCAGACCATAGCCTGTAATTATCAAATAAGCTGTTGTTATAGGGATTGTCTCTTACTCTGTACAGCACATCATATACCCCTACTTTACTAAATTGTGTTATGGGTGTTGTTCTATTTATGCCTGATTGTGCATCTGTGCCTAAGCCATTGTCAAAGTAGTTTGGATTACTATGAGTGTATTTCCATTGTTCAGCATATTTAACATCATCTTCATAGTCATCGTAGAAGGTTAGATATTCTAATTCTTCGCCCTTTACCACATATTGTGTTTTAGGCTCTTCTTGATTCTCTATGCCAAGAATATAGTCCTTAAGGGATGCTATTGCTGTGTCTAGGTTTGTATTGTCTACAAATGTGCCATTATTGTTATTACTTTTTATGTAATTCTCTAATTGTACCTTATTGGAAGCAGTGCCAAGCCCTACAAAATTAACGTTCTTTTCTAAGGTTTGTGACAGGACTGTAGCAGCTCGTTCAGGATCAGTCAGTTCTTCTAATTGACTATGAGATATTGTGACTACATAAGGCTGAGAGTTTTCTCTAAAGCTTTGTTCGCTCAGCAAAGTAGTGAGGTATTTTGAATTGTCTGTTTTACTAATCAAAGTTCCTTCTCCATGAAAAGATACATGACCAGTAAGGCGAGAATCTTTTTCACGTTTTTCTATATTTGAATATGTTTTAAATTGATAACGATCAGCACTACCAAGTGTTCCGGGAATAATAAAGGTTTGCTCAATATTTTGAAATAAATATTGAGATGTAGCTTTTCCATTTCCTGATGCGTGATAGAATCCTGATGCGTTTATTGTTATCTTATTTCCCTCTGCTACAAAATCATTTATAACGAAATACATAGAAGCTGTATCTGCACCAAATGTTCCGTCACTGAAGGTTGCAGTATAATTACCAAATATAATACTTGAAATATCTTTATAGTTATCACTTCTAATTGTTGCTATATCAGTATAAGAATTAGTAGAAGTATTGTATAATCTAACATAAGCTCTAGAAGGTGTTTCAAACATGTTTGAATTTACATTATAAACATCTCCATTAACTTTAAACCACCCATAACTACCATAAGAGCTTTGCTGTGTAGAAACATAACTAAATTTATTGTATCCTGCGGGTAACACTATATCATTAGTAGTCATCCTCCAGTTAGGGTTTTCATCCCATGCATAGCTTACATGATCCATGTCAATATCACTATTAAGAGTATTTACATCATAGTTATCAGCTAATGTTATATTTGCATCTATATCATTTTCATTCAATGCGGGTACTAATGTGCTATTGATTTTTGTTTCAATTTGTTCCTTTGTATAGTTCGTATCCCATACATTGAATACCAAGTCTACCTTCTTCTTGTCTATCATGCTAAAAGCAGCAGTAGGTGCAATGTTTATTACCTCTACAATACTTTCTGCTGCAGGCTTGCCTGCTGTATCATCTGATAAGTAATCAGTTGGAAGAATGTATAAAGGAATAGTATCTGTAAAGTTCTCTTTGACAGATAGCTTTATATGGTATTTACCCACAGTAGAAACCTTCAATGTAGGCTTTGTATTATTCCCATTATCAATAGTCTTATAGGTTTCATCCGTAAATAATCCATCATTGTCACTATCAAAAGCATAAGTCCATATTCTACTATTAATTGTATCTCCATCCAAGGAATAAGATGTGTCTTGCAATTCGATAGCAGCATTGCCGTAATCCTCTACGTCACGTATAACTGTTGTAGTTACTGAGTAATTTGCCACCGGTGCAAGGTCAGGGCCTATATTAATGGTATATTCTGTCGTGTCTGTAAAACCTGCTGTATTTGTAACTCTTAATGTAGCCTTATATACACCGGCTTTCTTAAAAATCAAGTTCAGTTCATTGACCTTTGCTAAAACACCATTGAATTTAATGTCTGCATTTGTACCGCCACTAACTGCCTGTAATGTCCATACTGTCAGATTATTGTTTAGAGGATAATACATAGGAGTATCACTTACATTGGACAGCTTTACACTCCTGTTAACCTTTAGCTTTCCTGTTGCTTTTATCTTCGCTTCTACAGTTGGTTCCAATACAGTAATTGTTTTTGATTCTGTGTCAGAAGCTCCCCCGTTATCCTTAACCTTAACAGAAGCCTTGTATGTTTTTATTGCTTGTCCTGTATATGGATACCATACCGTTCTATTACTTCCCCCAGTATTGACAAGAGTAGCCCCTGTTGTATTCCATGTATAGCTTGCAATCGTTCCATCTGTATCATATGAATCAGAGGCATCTATAGTTGTTTCATCACCAGCTATTATAGTTTCATCAGCATAAAGCACTGCTACAGGAGGTAGATTACCTGGAAGTGGAGGATCTTCTACTACAGGTGTTGGCACTTTATAAAATTCTGCTTTTGTATAATTTGTTCCCTGATATGATAGTTCTCCAACTATAGCTCTGTTTAAGCTCACTACAGCAGTTGCTTTTATTTGTTGTATGAAGTTATTAAGGTTGAATTTACTCTTAACTACTGTAAAGGTGAAGCTTGCAGTTGAGTTCAGTACGCTGCCGGGATTTGATTTTGTCTGTAGCGTAGCATCCTCTCCGTCAAGCTTTGCGTAGATAGTCCAGGACTTTATATTGGTTGTGTCTGTGTAGTTTTTGAGGGATGCATTGACAGTCACTGTCACTAATTCGTCCTTACTGCCGTCTACTTGCTTGCTAGTGGGGTTAGCTGTAGCTGTGACCTCTACATAGGCGTTGGGGTTGCCCTCTACTATCAGGGTTATGTTTTTAGTCGCTTGCTTGGTGTACTTATCTGCTCCTGATAGTGTAGATTGCATATCTGCTGTGCCGGTTAAAGTTACTGTGTATGTACCCGGTGCATATTGTGACCTATTGAAAACTTTGTTTTTTGTGGTAGCTGCTGTAGTAACACCTGCAACTTGCTTCTTACTATCTTCAAAGGATGCAGTTAATTCTTTAATTTGTGTTGCTTTAACATATGCACCGACAAGGTTAGCTGTAGCTGTAACGGTTACAGGAACTGTCACCTGTGTTTGGTCTGCTTTGATTGTATATGTATTTGCTGGAGTGCTAATAGCACAATTTAATCCTATTTCACCTGTAGATGTTTTTCCCATCGCTGGACCATATAAGGTAGCATAATATACTTTTCCATTCGCACCTTCATGTAGTGTATATACGCTAAAACCATTCTTCCACGATGCAATATTTTGTAATCTTGCATTTGTTTCTCCTATTTTACCTCCTACAGTTAATCCATTATATGTAATAAGCTTGTTTTTATCAATCTCGTCTATAAAACCTAAATTTGTAGATTTCATATAAGCTACAGCATCATCATTTTTTCCTAGCCAAGAACTATAAGCTTCTGCTACAGGTTTATAATCCCAATAAAGTGGAGAAGTTGTTCCACGATCATCATTTGGAAAGAATGTGTTTGTGTATGGTTTATTATCTACTGTCCATCCTAAGTATCTGGGTTCATCTCGATTTGTTACTCGTGAAGATTTTATTTCTCCCCAAGTATCTCCATATATAATTAAATTATATTTCTGATATGTTTTGAAATTAGCGTCAAGTAAAGCACTATTTTTAAGAGGTTGTCCAATTGTCCCAAGGTACTGTAAAAATTCTTCTTTAGTGTCAGGATAAGCAAATACTTGTTGTACAGGTAATATTGAAAAAAATAATGCAACTACTAGCAGCATTGATATGAATCTTTTATTAGACACTATATCCACCTACTTTATTGTGAAATAGAAATACAATGCAGAACCGTCATTATTAAAGTCTACTTTTACATTTCCGATTGTCTTTGTTCTATCACGTCTTACTTGCGAATCTTGCTTTGTTCTTTCATCTATATAAATATTATAAATATATTGATATATTTCTGTACCATGTTCTTGTCCAAATATTGCGATTACTGATTTCATTAACTTTTCTGCATACATCAGGTCAACCCAACCATCAGAAATATCCCATAGACTACCGTCTTCTTTATAATACCACCACAGATTATTTAGTTTTAAACGGATTTGTTGCCCATTTTCAGTTGGTCTATTATCTAAAAAAATATAATTAAAGAATGAAACATCGTTTTCTGCATAACCTTCGTCTTTTGAGTATGCCACTACAGCAGAACTTGGAGTTTTATATCCATATAAATCAGGTGCGCTTTCAGAACTATAAAAAGCTTTAACATAATGGCTTTCACTAATAAGAACTTTAACAAGGTCATGTAATTGCTGGTTTATATTTGGATTAAGATTTTCTTTTGCTAGAACATCTTCATAATAGTCTTTGTATGAAAAATATAGCTTGCCATTTTTAACTTGATACTCCCTTAATGATGTCATTTCTCCTATATTTTCTTGACCCCATACTTCTTCATCACTCTTCAAGAGCTCCGGCAATACAGCTGTTTCTTCTTCCTCTTGTACTGCTATTGGCTTTCTCAAAGACTTGTCCAATAGTCGCATAATAACTGTAGCTGCTTCAGCTCTTGAAAGATTATCTGTAGGGTTGAAGTTTCCTTTAGGATCTCCAGTAATCATACCTGTAGCATAAGCTATTAAAGCATGTTGCTTATATTGCACACTAATTTTTGCATAGTCAGGTACTACTGATTTATACTTATTGATTTCTTCTTCACTTGGCAGCTGCTCTAAAGTTGCTAATGCCTGCACTATAACTTTGGCTGCTTCTTCTCTTGTGATTACCCTCCTGTATGTATTGAACTCATTACTATCAATTAGCTTCAATTCGATTGCCTTATTAATAAAAGGTGTAGCCCAATAATCCTTACCATTCTCAAAGTTATTGCCTAATGCAGCTACAACCATTTTGATGTATGCATCTACTTCAACCGGATTATTGGGTTTAAATGTACCATCAGGATAACCGGCTATAATAAGCTTATCAATTAGCTTGTCAATATAGTCTTTCGCCCAATGTGCTTTGCCATCTATTTCAAGATCCTTCAT
This sequence comes from Clostridiales bacterium GWB2_37_7, assembly GCA_001797185.1. GTDB lineage: Bacteria > Bacillota > Clostridia > Lutisporales > Lutisporaceae > GWB2-37-7. The sequence continues at coordinate 17,592 of MGOS01000064.1, read as the reverse complement.
TACAGAAGTTGTATCACCTAATAGTGTAGGTGCTGTAGTTAACATTACAGAAATTATCAATATAAGGCTTATTACTCTCTTCATCATCAAATTTATCCTCCCAGTTCTACTAACATATTTTTTTAAACCTTCTTTTTTGGTGTCAGGCACCAAAGTATCAAGTTATCATATATTTCTATTTCTATCATACATTTCCTTTATCGCATTACCGGAAACATTAATGTTATTTCCTATTTCCGCGTAGGTATATTTGTTTTCCATTGCATTTTTGATATATTGAAGCTTGTAAGAAGTCAGACACCTCTTTCTTGCTCCTATCTTGATTAGATTAAATAATTCAGCAGAAACTCCAGTCTCAATCAATATTTCATCCAAGCTTTTTCTAATAAATAAGGGTTTCTTCTTACTTGCGTATAAAACCTTAAATGCTTCATCACCGATTATTTCCATATCTTCGTAGCTTTCACCAATAGATTCATCAATAAATCCAATATATTTTTTCCTTGCTGCTTGCAAATCATTTGAGAACATGTCCAGTATCAGACTCGTATCAACAAAGCCCTTTACCTTCCCCCTATAATACTTGTCACTAGTCCAAGCGTAATCCTGTGCTTTATTACACAACCCAGCCTCAATTGGATTTTGGTGTATATAACGCAAAACATTAAACATATATGTTTCATCCTGAATAATACAAGATTTATATCTGCCTTGAAACACATGCCCCACTCTCTCATACTTCAAGTTGAAATACTTGCTATATGTGTTATTGACTTTGTGCATAATCTCCTGTAGTTTCTTATCCATAGTCTGCATTAAAATGTGGTAATGATTATTCATCAAAGCATATCCATAGACCTTGCATCCCATAATCTCGCAGCTTTTCTTTACTACACTGATAAAGTGTCCTTTATCTTTATCCTCAATAAAAATTAGCTCCTTATTATTACCTCTGGCAATGACATGGTAAATACCACCTTTGTAATCTACTCTTGTAGGTCTTCCCAAAGCAACACCCCCAATAAATGAATAACTTGATATCTTTGGTGCCAGGCACCATAAAAATGAAGATATGGGCAGCTGTTAGCTGCCCGTTATTTAGTCTTTTTTGAAATTAGTTGGATATACATGATCTGCTATAAGCTCTGTAATATAAACATCCTCTTGGTCATTTCCTTTGAAAGACCTTGTTTCCATTTTGCCTGTTACACCGATGAGTTCACCCTTTTTTAGCCAGCGATTGATAAATTTTTCAGAAAGATTCCATGCGACAATTCTAAAGTAGTCAGCTTTTCTCTCCTCCCCTTCCTTTACATAGTCACGATCAACAGCAATTGAAAATTTTGAAACACGCTTCGTGTTTTCCTCAAAAACCTTCGTGTTAGCATCCTGTGTTAACCTACCCATGAAGTTACAATTGTTCAACATTAATATAACCACCTTTCCAAATTAGAATCTATAAAACATGGTGTCATCACACCAATATTCATTTAAGAATTTTTTATATATGCCGCTATTCTCTACTTATTTCTGTCCCACCCAAGGCAAAGGCATAGAGTTTTTCTGGTTTCCAAGGATTCAAGCTTGGAAGCGGTAGTCCCTCTGCCATTACAATGACATTGATTCCGCTTACAGCATCCATCTTATAGTCAAAATCATAGGCCGGAATATTTACATAATATTCCATGTCGCTCTCATGATTTTTTCTTGTGTATAGAAAGTCATTTAAACTATTTCTGATAAATTCGTTAATTAAAGCTATTCTTTCCTCAGTACGTATGCCAAAATCTACATCTCTAGCCCAAACACCCGTGGTTTTATTCATTACTTGATCAGATAGGGTAAATCTGTAAACTGTTCCCTGATATTTAAACTCATAATTCTCTTCGAAAATCCAATCATCATTTACATCAGCAATCATTAATCTATCAAATCCCACGATTGCTTTCATAGGCATATATTTCTTTATCATCTCTTGAGCCACAGTATCTTCTTGTATCCCTAGATTTCTGTAAAACACCCTATAAAACCAATTTAATGCAACTTCTTTATTAATAGCGATATTGTTTGCGTGCTGATTATCTGTACCAAAGCCTGTTGCCACTTGCTCTAAGCTGTTTTCATCTTCATAAGTAATTGCTCTAGCAGCGGCGCTCACTCCTGCATCTAA
>MGOS01000064.1:9389-15409 GCA_001797185.1 Clostridiales bacterium GWB2_37_7 | reverse complement strand
AATATTAAGGTCCAAAAAAACCACTTCATTGCTTCACACTCCCACTATCTTATATAGCTGCTAGCCTTGCCAAACAATGTTAAGTTGTAGCTTTTGCTATTTTGCGCCCCAAAGACACTATATTCATACAATATACTAACCGGATGATGCTTGTTATATTGCACAGTAACATTCAAAAGGTCATACCCCTCAGCTCGAAGTCCTACGTCCACTGCATCCCAGCCCTCAATAACAGTAGGCTCATCATTACCCAAGAATTTTTCTGCACTAATATATATTTCATACTCTCCGTATTTGCTTAATTGCTTTTCCATCTCTTCCAACACAGATTGATATAAAACTCCCTTCTTGGCTGCTATCTGCGTATATCGATATACAATATTCTCTACATCCTGCTGTGCAAGGTTGTAGTTTCTGTCTAATACGGTAAACATGGAATACCAAGTGAAAATAGGAAGCACCACTAACACCGCCCAGAAATTTTGCATTTATTTCACCTCGTTATATTGGGAATATGGACAACGTTAAGCCTTTCTCCTTGTAATTATTGTTCTACAAATGTTATAGATACGATCTGTGTTCCAGCTTTCTCTATGGTCCTGACATAATGCTTACTTATATCAGCTATGGTTGTTACCGATTGATTGGAACTAGTAGAGGTTGAATTTGTAAATGTGTAGGTATTCGAAGATTTTTTTACAATGATGTCAACTGTATTTCCGGAAGTACAATATTGGTTAACAGTACTTATTATTGCATCTCCTTTTACAATCATGGGTGCAGTATCCTCAACGCCCATCTTCACCGCATTAACACTTTGCTGTGTACTGTCCGCCATGGCTTCCTGTGCTGACCTTTGTGGTGCATAAACATTCCCAATAAAAAACACTCCTATTGCCGCTACTATACCTAAGATTAAAAGTTTTGACCAAAAACTATCCATAATTTTTCCTCCCTAAATTTATTTAATAAGCATATTGGCCGGATTTGAAATAACGGTTAAGCCATATGCAAAATATAAACATCCCAATCCCACAACCACCGCCATAGCAGTCATAGCGTACAGCATTTTAGTACGTCTTCGTGATATATTTTCTATTTCTATCCATTTAACGGTATTTGTAATGGTATCATCCACATCATCAATAGAATTAATCAAACCAGTTCGTCTTGCAATTTTCATGGTTTCTATCAATTCATAAAGTTCCTCCCGATCCACCGCTTCCAATGCTGCATCAAAGGCTGCCTCCTGTCTTCCTCCCTTTTTCAAGCCTTCTACAAGTGCCTCCAACAATGGCTTGTACACCTCCGTTGCAATTACCATGTTTTCTAAAATAGCCAGCACCGAAAAAGGTGGCATTCTCCCAAATATAGAGAAAACGATCATACAATTAAGGATCTCCCAATTTTTCTTATCCTCAATAAGCTTTTTTTTAAGCTGACCCAATATATCAGGTAAATGGTAAACAAGAATTGATATAAGGATAATGTAAATATATGGAGCTATATTACTTCTAATTGTCCTTATTTGAAGCACCTTATCATAGAGACGCTGAGCAGTGCTTCCCAAGTCACCTCCAATCTCCACCCCTTGCTGGAGTATGAGATTTTCTATATATTCAATATACATCTGCCTATTTTTCTTGCTGAAAATATCATTGCTTTTTGTAATACTGACATCTACTAAATCATAGAGCTGTTTTTCTAGGGCAATGTTGGTCGGTGTATCAGCTCTTAAGGTTTCTATAATTTTATGTTTATAGTTGACATCCTGTATTATTTCCTTTAATTCTATAGACCTATTTGTTGTTTGTATCGTAACAAGAATAAATAAAGCAGCTGCAAACATACACCATTTACATAAATAAATGCCTTCAACGCTAATCTTCCAATCAACAGAGTTTAAAAATCTTTTGGTGCTTATATATTTACTGCTGTTTGGCTTCGGAACAAAAGGATATAGCTTTCTAGCAGATTTGGTATGAATAGCTTTAATATACTCTTTGCTAAACAAGCGATTAAGCCTAATATTTCTGACAGCAACGGCTATATATAAGCAGAGAACTATTACTAACAACAATGTTGCTGCTATTTGTGCAATTAATAATATATTCAAGGTTACCCCCTATCTCTGCTGTTTTCTCATCCAGTGAATAAAGAGTGCAGATAAATTAGCAGATAGAAATATAAATGTCTTAATGTTTTGTGCCTTAATACCCTGATATACTTCCTGTAAATTCATTTCTATGAGTATTTTTGAATTGATCCAGTCAGATGCAAAAATAAACAGAAATGGCGCAAAATAAAGGAAAATTTGTATATACTTTAACTCTGCATCGTTATAGCCCTGTTGGACATTAATAAAGTTAAGTATATTAGTCATTTTCATTAGATTCCTCCCAATCATATTTGTTTGGTTTGCGTCAGATTTAACCCCTATTCCCTTTTCTTTTGACATAAATATTATGGATGCCAGCATTCTAAACCAGATAAACGGGAATGCACTTTTTAGCGCATTAATCTCATTACCTGGATTTCCCGAAATAAGTGCTTTTCGAATCTTGACTAGATATAGCCGTGCTTCCTCAGGACATTTTTCCTCTGTATCCATTAATGTTGGAATGACATTTCCCTTGTAATGAGTATAATAGTGAGAAAGTTTTTTTGTTGTTTTGGGAAGAGCCTGCTTAACTCTTTTCTCCAGTTGTTCAAAATAAAGGTCCTGTAAGCTATAAGCAAATATCAATGTGGATATAACACAAAAAAGCTTATGGTACCATAGAGTATGAAAAAGACTATACAATATTCCGAAGTACGTTATGCTAATAATACATACGACTATAAAAAGCAGGGTGCTCTTCGGAATGTTTTCTGCAAAGCTACGTTGATTTATTAAGGAAAGTCTATTATTCAGACTAAATTTTATCCGGTTCATGTAATTTAACCACCCTATAGTTTGTTTTTGACTTCAATTAAATCCAACAGCTTTTCCATATACCTCCAAGAATCTTCGTTTAGACGTGCTCTATTCAAGATGTTCTCTGAAGGCATATTTCTAAACTTCAGAATGCCATCTCTGGCATCCATAATTCTGCTCAGTCTGTACATGTTGTTTGTGTTGCTTTGTATTTGATGGATATAGTAAAGTTTTTCTAATATAGATTTATCAGTCTCCAAACTTAAATCAAAGCCATATTCAAAAGCAGTACTGACCATAGGAACAACCTCCACAATCTCAGTAATTACTCTTTTGCCGTTAATAATATTATGCTGAAATATTAGATTTACGTAGTTGACTATATCCATGACAGCACTTTGTTCAGTATGATATCTCCCAGTACCCATTAATAAATTCTTGAACCTAGGCACTGTTGTTTCTGGATTGGCTGCATGTGCCGTAAACCAGGCAGACATACTAACGGATTGAATAAGCTGCAATACGCTGTACAGGGCTTCGCCGCTTCTAACTTCTCCCAAATCAGCTACATCTACACTTAACCGAAGAATTGTTTTTACAGCATCCTCCAAAGTCTTATTGTGCACGCCTTTTAGCTCTACAATTCTTTTAAATGGATATTTTTGCATCACGTGCTGTTCAAAGAAATCTTCAACAATTCCTATGTGCAGGCTATCATCCAAAAGCTCGAACAAAGCTGACATCGTAGTGGTTTTACCTGTTCCCAGGCTGCCCTGCATACAGATACTGGCACCGCTTCTGACCAAAGCTGTTATGCCAACAAGGACATCTTCATCCGCAATCAGCTCTTTTATTCCTAAATGTCTACGATTGAAAATCCTGGTGCATAGATTTCTGGCAGAAGAATATGGCTGTTGCGTCACTGTTATTCTTGCTAAATCTCCTCGATAGCATAGTTTTTCTGGAGAACTTTCATCCAACTGACCTGCATCATGATCAAAGGAAATCGCTCTGTCTTGTATGATTCTAGCTTCTTCTTTGGTAAGGACCAAAAAACTCAACCAAACCTTTATATCACACCAGCAATAAATATATTTACCATCATTAGAGAATCCAATTTCATTTACATCAGAATATGCAAGAGTATCTAAACACAATAAGCCAAATAATCTTTGGTAAATCATTTGTACTACTATTTCTACTTTATCCGCAAAACATAAGCTTGTGTCCTTTGTCTCTGAATTGTAAATATGGTCAATATCTTCAATGTTATATTCATACCTTTTGCTGATATAGTTCCAAGAGTCCAACCTCTCTTCTCTTTGTTTTTTGTAGCTCTCATATTTGTTTAGTAAGCTTTTAAAGGCTTGGGACCTCCCACTTACATCAGCCTCATTTAAATATAATATGATATTAAATTTTTCTTCCGCTGTAAGCTTATGCGGTTGATCAAAGGGGATTATATAATTAATAAAATCATTGCTTTCATCAATTCTTAAATCTCGACACAGCAATCTATCCGATATTCTGCCATCTTCAAACATTTGATAAATGTCAAAACTGGTTAGTAAATCTGTTTTTATATGAGCCTTTAATATATTTCTATCCTCAGCATTACCCGAAGTTGAGCTGTCCTTGAATTTTTTCAAAATGTCAATAATCTTCTTTATTTGCTCATTTTCCGGCTGTCTTACTATAAAGCTTTCAAAGTTCTTCTCTATCTGTTTGCATAATATATTAATTTCTATGGCCTCAAAAATCTGCTGCTGTAGGCTAGACATCAATCTCACCCCACAATTTTGCTTTTGTAAAAATTATACTGATTGGGTTAACATTCTCTTGAACGTAATCTATTGGAATAGAAAATTTATCTGTAATTATGCTGCAAAGCTCCACTATTTGTTCTGACATAGGGCTATCTACCTTTTTCTTATTCAATTCCTTTTTTAAAAAACTATATAGCTTACCTTCACAGCAGGAAGCTTTATTTGCGTTGTAATCAAAAGAAATCCCACATGAGCTTTTTAGACCCAGCCTTTTGTTTAACCTACTTAAGGTCTTTAAAGCATTGCCACTTTCATGCAAGCCATTAAATATAGGCAATGTTTTGTCTTGGTGGATGAACTCATTAATTTCTTTGTTTGAAGACAACAGATCCTTTAGCATGATTTCATTATCATTCATGACAGCAAGTATTATATCTGCTTCATCAAGGAACATTTGTTTTTCTTTGCATAAGCCTGTTTCCAAGTCAATAATAACAAATTCAAATGCCTCCAAAGACTTCTCCAAAAATCTTTGATAGAAGCTTTCTCCTACCTTATTTAATTCTCTGCCAATTTTGCAGTTAGGTAAAATATACAACATATCATTTATAGCAGAGGAATACATCTTAATATGGTCTGCACTAATGCCTAAATCAAAGCTCTTTAAATAGTCCATTGAAAACCTGGCTGCAACATCATTTCGCAGATATTGCTCCATATAATTCCTGGTGCTGCCCATATTTACTATTAAAGTTTTTCTATTTGTTAAATGCTCCAGTGCTATTCCTAATGCAATAGAGATCGTGCTTCCCCCTGCTCCATGGTTTCCTGGTACCCAAACAGAAATTAATTTACCTTTGGTATCTCTCATTTGCCTATCCCCTCCGCTTATCTCTTTTTCATACTTGAGTTTTCAAAGCTCTGATTGGCTTCAACTCTCGATTCAGAGTATTTTTCACCATACATTGGTATATAGGTAACAGCACTTGCAGATTGAGACATGTCCAAATACTGAACGAGAAAGAGAAGTCCCTCCGTGTTAGCTTCCTTTAGATGTTCTTGTTCAGCCATATTTAAATAAAAGCTCAGCGTTTTATCTTTTTTGCCAATGACAACCGTCTTTGCAATCACTATAGCATCCTCATTCTTAGGTCTAAACAGTTTTATATCTACTACACTACCAACCACCACTGTAGATGGTATTGCTTCATCTTGAAAGATGTGCTCTATCAACCGATCTTCCTCCTCATACCATTCAGTACTATCAACCAAATCACTTAGCAGCAGAAATTCTTTTTCTGCAACTATATTTGTGACTCTTTTGTTTTTCAGCTGTT
>MGOS01000064.1:4477-9357 GCA_001797185.1 Clostridiales bacterium GWB2_37_7 | reverse complement strand
TATATTTCTGCTGGCTCTTACAACATTCAACACACTTTGTTCCGCGACTGCATTATCGTTTTGTCCCTCTTTTTTTACTTTACTATCCTTATCAATGAAAAAATAAACGAAAAGCAGTGAGAATAGAAAAATTACAATAAAGATAAGCAATATGAGCCTTTTGTTTTTATCTAACCTTGCTTGCCTAACATATGTCATTTAGCTTCCTCCCCTACCAAATATGCGCTTTGTACAACTTTCTGCGCCTCTTGCATTTATTGCATCAAGAATATTATTCATATCCAAATAGAAGCTGCTGTTGCATTTGTCCACCTCATAGGGTGTTTTGCTGGTATTCATCAAATCACAGCCCAAGCTGCCGCAACTACTTAAAGGTAATATAGCTTTGAATTTGGTATTCATTTTGCTAATCTGTTTATATATATACTTATATGACGCACTGACTGGTTCACCATTGTTTATTATGGCATACGTTTTATTCTCTATAAAAATACTGTCCAGCTTTTCTAGCATTAGCTTATTCAGATGTAAATGCATTAAGTCACAGTCAAAAATGATAAAGTCAATATTCGAATTGTTAATTGCTTGGTACGTTGTATCATATAATCCTGTATAAGTATCAATTATTACAATGTCGCTTTTAGATCTGGCAAAATATAGAAACTTAAGAAAATCCTCACTGCTTAGTGTTTTTTCACTGCCCAACCTACCTGTAATAATATTTAAGTTTCCTTTTTTATAGCAGCAGTCTAGGATGTTTTGATGCTCTTCCCTTGCAACCAGGTAATCAAGCAAATCATAATACATACTATCAATACCGAAGTATAAGTTTGCAGAGTAACCTCTATCAATGTTAATTAATGTTGTTTGATAACCTCTCTTTTCAAAAGCTGATGCCATGTTCCATGCTAAGTGAGACTTACCATTTGATGAATTTGAATATATCGTTATAACAGCTTTATCCAGTTCTTTGAACCATACTGTCTTCGCCTTTTTTTTGAATAAGTCTTTCATTTTTACTTTACTTTGAGTATCTCCTCCAAACAGCAGTCTTCTTAATACCAAAGAAGATATATTGACGCCAACATAATAATCAGTAATATTGTTGCTAATCAAATATTTGATAAATTTTTCCGTTTCCGAATCTGCCACCCCATAAAGGTAGACTATTCTTATTTCTGGTCTAGCTGTTCTAATACGTTCAATCAACAGCCGTGGATTATCGCTCCCCTTTAAATATCTTGAAAGCATCAAGGTGTCAGCCCTTGAATAATTTAAAACTTCAAAGAGCTCCTGTTCATTATCAGCAACTTCAGAAACATCTACTCCATACTCTTGTGATATGTATATCTGCATCTCAGCATGTCCTACTGCTAACAACAACCTCAATTCCTTCACCCCTGTTTAATAATATTGAAGCAAATCTATTCATGTAATTGATCATTTATATTTTTGCTATTAATTGCCAATTAATATAATTATACAAGCTTATAATATGTATGTCAACATTACATGTAAATTTTTGTTGTATCTATTTGTAATTTAAACCTTACTGGATTTACATGCAACTTTTTGTTGAAATATAAGACTTATAGAGTTATGATAATAAGGAATAAATATGGAGTGTGTTTTTATGTGCAGCAGAAGAAGACATGCAAACGAAAATCAAATATCCTTTTATGATATGGTGCTTAAGGCAGGGGATAAGCTTTTTAAGGATGGGGTCCTGTATGGTGAAATTGCTGGAGAAAGTGAATCTCTTTACTTTGTGGTCAAAACCAACAGCAAGGACAAAATGCCAATACCCTATCAGAAGCATTCTTTGCGAAACAGCTTATTGATGGGTATCTTAACGATGGAATGCTACAGCTATGATAAAGAAGAAATCGAGAACTGAATCAGTTCTCGATTTCTATAAGCTGTCAATTATTTGACTTTATCAATTCCATCGTAGACTCTACAATTTCCTTCTGCTGCTCTTCTCTGCTGATATCTGCTGGTTCATCGCCTTTCTGAAAGCCATACCAACCAAACTGAGAATGGTTGGCTCCTTTTATAGATATCCACTGAACGGTTTCAGGTAGCAAATGTCTGTTATCTGATATATCTCCGGGTTGTGTCAACCCATCATTGGTTCCGTATATAGACATCACAGGCATCGTAGAATCAGAAAGGTCCGAGGACTTTTCTGGATATGAAGCCCAAAGGATCAAGCCGTCAATTACATCTTGATTTTTTTTTGCATATCGAGCTGCCATAACTCCACCTAAAGAGTGTCCTGCAATATACCAATTCTTAATGTCATATCTGGCAATTATTTTATCTGCTTTATTGTAGTCGAGTATCGCTAAATTCAGGGGCATTTTCGTTAATATCGTTCTTACCCCTTTTTCCGCAAAGGCTCTAGCTATCGGTGCATATGCTCTGGGGTCCACCCTCGCTCCTGGGTATATTATAAGAGCTGTTTCTGTTTTAATCGTCCTCGATTGAAAGACAATAAAGTCTCTCTCCACTGTAATGGATATTTTATCATCGGGCAACATCGCCTTTATGGCTTCCGGCATAGGTTCCTCACGTTGAAAAACATATATCAGTGCTGTAAATAATATCAATACAAATACTGCTGCTATGATATATTTCTTCTTCATACTTTTAATCATGCTTATACCTCGCATATATTCAGCTTATTATATCTTAACAACCCTTTATATATAAAATATATATGTTCTTCTTTGTTAATTATCCTATAAATCTAATCTATATTTTCTCCTTATCTATATCTGTCTTCCTGCCATATTTAAGAATCAAAACAATCATAACTACCAGGGCTATAAAGGAAAGTGTGTTTGTTGCAAGGAAAGCTCCACCTGAGCCATGTACGACAAGGTTTATTGCATAAACCTCCATCAAGCTGACGCCTACAATCATCATGACATAGGTATTCAAGTTCAAATCTAATGCAGACTTTGTTCTTAGTATTTGTAGGATCTGCGGAATATTGCCAAAAGCCAATATAAATCCGCCTACCAGCTGTAGTATGTCAAAAATCATTTTCATTCCCCTTTATGTTTAGCATTCTATGTTTTTGATTTTAGTTGAATTATATCACAAAAAATTAAAAAGAGTATATGATGACATATACTCTTTTGCTCTGCTATTAATTCTTTTTGTAGGTTACGAGCTGCTTATCCTTTAAGCTCTCTTTATTGATATTCTCTTGTTCTTCCTCTGGAATCACAACAGTGTCAGGATTTCCGTCACTGATATATTTCTTCTCCGGATATTTCTCAAAGGATGCCAAGTAATCATACATGCCTACACCGCCAGTATCAAGCTCGCTGGCTCTAACTCTGGGCAGCCTGGCTGCGTCAAACTTCACGTGATTTGGGGCTGGTGCAGGATTGCTGCCAACTCTTAAAATGGCTCTATTATTATACTTTGTGCCTTCATATTCTCCTGACACAGCATATTTGAACTTTTCATCCTTTGGCGCTATACCATAAGGCAATGCCAAAGAAAACACATCATAGCCCGGCAAATATTTTTGGGTGTAAAATACATTTAAAGCCAAAGCTTTCTGGACTCCCTCTGCAGTTTCTTTTCCTAGATTCTCGTGTGAGTAAGCATGATTGCCTATCTCATAGCCATTTTCTATAAGAAAATCAAATTTTTCTTTAATCAACTCTTTTTGTCTAAAGGGAGTCGGATAATATACATAGAATGTGCCGCCTTGACCAAAATCAGGATACTTCTTCTTAAACTCTTCCATTATGCCTACAGCACTATCAGGATCTATTTTCTTCTCGCCGTTTTCTTCAATAATATTAAATTGATTCTTCAGCCCGTCATCAAAGGTAATAACTACAGGTGTATAGCCTGCTTCCACCTTTATGTTGTTATCTAGATAATCCTTAAGGGTTATCAATCTATAACCTTTTTGATATAAATTTTCCAGGTCCTTTCTGAAGTTCTCAGGAGTTCTTACCCATATGTCTTCCTTATCACTTATTCCGTGGTACATAAGCAGCATGATCTGTCCGTTTTCATTTACACCAATCTGCTTATAGTCTACTTGTGGAACCTGAGTTTCAGTATCAGCTTCAGCTTCTTTTTCCAGTTCTGGCTTATTTAATTCTGCAGGCTGTTGAGTTTGTTCTTGATTGCTTGCAGGCGGGGTATTAACAACTCCTGTTTGTGGTGTACAAGCAACAAGTATAAGAGCAAAAATAATTAAAAGAATTAGTGCATAGTTAGCTTTAAACTTACTCATTTTGAACCCCTTCCAAAAAAAAAATTTCTTTGTGACGACCCTTTTGTAGCTTATATTATATCAAACATTTCAACACTCTTCGATGTTTTTCATCAAATTTATTCTTGCACATTTTTCCAGCAAGTAAAATTCTGCTTGAGTTTACTAAATGAAACAAACTTAAATTTAAATTTCGGGACAAAATATAATTAGATTTTAATCTGTGAGGAGGTTTTAACATTGTCATTAAGGTATAGAAGATATACAAACCTTAACGGACATCAAGTGGAATTTGCATCAGAATTGATACTGCCACATGAAAGATACTTCCGAAGAGAATCAAAATCACAAAAGGCACAGATAGATAGCCAGTCGAGACCAACAACTACTCCTGGCAAAAAGAAACCCTTTAAAGATAAAATATAATGTATATAAAGCGGCTATATGCCGCTTTTAAAACGAATTGAAATTTTGGCATAATCGATTTATTCATAAAGATTTTACCTAAATCTATAATTATATGCATGTTGGAATTATATTATGCATAAAACATATAATTCTAGCATATATTTTTTCTAATAGGTTAAATTAATAGTGTAACAAAAACAAATAAATTATTAGATGGAGGGTT
>MGOS01000064.1:3308-4437 GCA_001797185.1 Clostridiales bacterium GWB2_37_7 | reverse complement strand
ATATGAAATAGCTTCAGAGCTAAATTTACCGGTATACCAAGGCTCAGAGGACTACTGGGGAAATTTATCCTCAAAAGATTGTGGAAGAGTTGGCGGTGCAATGGTTAAGAAGCTTATACAGATGGCAGAAAGCCAATTGGAAACTAAAGAATAATACAAAATGTGATAATTAAAGTCATCAAAAACAAAAATCAGACAAAAGCTTGTCTGATTTTTGTTTTTGATATTAAGTTGTTTTATTGCTATAATTAGGTTAACAGAAAAGGAGCTGATATCATGTTTGATGACAAGAGTAAAAGTGCTTTGAACAAGTTAATTGTTTTATATATATTAGATAAAATCGAAATTTCTCTTACAAATACACAAATCACCAATATTATATTAGAAAACAATATTATAAACTATTTCTCACTGCAGGAATGTGTAGCAGAACTGGAGCATTCCGATTTGCTCAAGCTTGAGGAAAGTCAGGAAAAGCTTACATATCAAATTTCCGAATCCGGCCAAAGAACTGTAGCTATGTTTCAGGATAAAATTCCCAAAAGCATAAAGACTCTTATCAATGACTATGTGGGTAAAAATAAAGATAGAATCAAAAAAGAATCTGAAATATTTGCTGATTTTTACAAGAGTAAAGAAAATGAATATATTGTTAATCTCAAGGTTATAGAAAACGATATTGTTCTGATAGACCTAAAGCTGAATGTAGTATCTGCCAAGCAGGCAAAGCTGATTTGCGAGAAATGGAAAAACTCCTCCGGCAAAATCTATGGTCAGATTATGGATTCTTTGATTAAATAAGCAAGCGGCAGAAATGCCGCTTTTTGTATGCATACAAACATAGAAAAATACAAAGCTATAAAATAATTTCAATAACTGTAAAATACTGCTATACTTATTGTTATAGATAAAATTTGTCTACGGGAGGTATTCAGATGAAAATTGGTCTTGTTGGTCTTCCTTTGGTGGGGAAAACTACCTTCTTCAATCTGTTGACAAACGCACATGCGGAGATTTCAAACTTTAGCTTGGGTAAGGTCGGCTCTAATATTGGCTCAGCCAAGGTTCCAGATCAACGTATAGACTTTCTCACAGGTATGTATAAGCCTAAGAAAGTTACCTATGCTCA
>MGOS01000064.1:478-3212 GCA_001797185.1 Clostridiales bacterium GWB2_37_7 | reverse complement strand
CCAAGAGAGATATTGAAACCATTAGCCTTGAGTTGATCTTTGCAGACCTTGGTGTTATTGACAATAGAATCACCAGAATTCAAGCAGCAAGAAAATCTACAAAGGAAACCCTTGCTGAACTTGAGGTTCTTAAAAAGTGCAAGGAGGCTCTGGAAAACGGACGGTTGATACATCAAATCCAACTTGCTGAAGAAGAAAAAGAGCTTTTGAAATCCTTCAATTTTCTTTCTGAAAAACCTATCATTTTGGTGATAAACGTTGATGAAGATGGCTTAAAGAATAAAAATTATATCCAGAAGGATGAGATAGCTGCATATGCTGCAGCGCGTAAGCTCCCACTTATTGAGGTTTGTGCAAAGACAGAGATGGAAATAAGCGAGCTGCCTGCAGAAGACAGAGAAATGTTTATGGAAGAGCTGGGAATAGAGAAATCAGGTATCGATATGCTTTCCAGCACAGCATATACTTATATGGGGCTCATTTCCTTCTTAACCTCAGGAGAAGATGAAGTGCGAGCTTGGACCATAAAAAAAGGTACAGATGCCAGAAAAGCAGGCGGCAAAATACACTCTGATATCGAACGTGGTTTTATTAGAGCGGAGGTTGTCAAATACAACGACCTTCATGAACTTGGCAGTACAGCTAAGCTTAGAGAAAAAGGCTTATACCGCTTAGAAGGCAAAGAATACATCGTACAAGACGGCGATATCATAAACTTCAGATTTAACGTATAATAAACAGCTCCTATAATGGCAAAAAATCCTGTTGATAGAAAACTGCAATACAACAATCAAATTGTATTGCAGTTTTCTAGTTTAGATAAAGATTTGCTAGCCTCGTACAGTTTCAAAAAACCAATTGCTAATACCGCCCATATTATAGACGTGCTTATATCCAAACTTGTTGAGTATTTTAGAAGCGGTGTTACTTCGATTTCCACTAAGACAATATACAAATATGGTTTGCTCTTTGTCTGGAATTTTTTTCTCCACTTGAGCCAATAAGTTTAGTGGGATATTTATGCTGTTTGGAATGCGCTTTTCTTTATATTCCTCCATTGTACGAACATCCAATAAAACAATATCCTTTTCTGATTTTAATCTTTCATAAGCATTCTTAGGTGAAATTGTTTTAATTTGATTATCATTAAATCCAAACATTCATTTCAACTCCTATTTTTAATTTTTTTCATTATTAGACATTGCCAGATTCAGAACATACCCTACCAGGGTATGTTCAATCTTATTATAACCTCATATTTGATACATTACAATATATTCTTTACCTTTCCCATAAATTAATGTGCAGGGACCGCAGTCACAATAAATTACAGTGCTTAAACAACATAAAAAACATGTTAAATCCATAAATTTAGGGCAGACCCATTTGCGTCTGCCCCTACAAAATTATTTCGTTAAATATTCGTATGCACTGCCTGCTAAATAAAGTGATCCACATATTAGTATTACACTGTCCTTATCTGCTGACTTTTTTGCTTTCTTGATGGCCTCTATAATATCTGCTTCTGCTTCCACATACTTATTATGCTTCCTAGCCATCTCAGCCATTTGCTCAGCTTTAAGTGCTCTAGGACTTATTGGCTCTGTAGTTATTATTTGCTTCGCCAAAGGTGCAAGTTCCTTCACAGCATAGCCGTAATTCTTATCACCAAGCATCCCCAAAACAAGGATCAGCTTCTTATGTGACAAGTATTTATATATTGCAGCTTTTAGAGCGTCTACCCCATCTTTATTATGGGCACCGTCTATAATTATTAGAGGTTCTTTGTTCACAACACTTAAACGACATGGCCATTCTACATCTGCCAGGCCCTCCCTTATATGTTCTTCCTTTATATCATAACCCAATTTTGAAAGCTCTATAGCTGCTGTAACTGCTACTGTTGAATTGATTATCTGATGGTCCCCCAGCAAAGGGACTATAAGTGCTTTAAGCTCTACATCTCCATAGCTGTAGTCAAAGCTTTGACCCGTAATGTCAAAATTAATTGGTTTTACTTGTTCAGTGGATACCTTAATAAGCTTAGCATTCATATCTTTACTTACCTGTTCAACAACCCCATCAACTTCCTTGTACAGCTGAGGATAGAGTACCACCGTTGCATCTCGCTTGATAATACCTGCTTTTTCTGCCGCAATCAGTTCTATGGTTTCTCCTAAAATATCCATATGATCATAGCTAATTGAGGTAATAACAGAAAGTATAGCATCGATAACATTCGTTGCATCATACAACCCACCAAGACCTACTTCTATAACTGCAGCATCTACCTTCATTTCTTGAAAATATAGAAAGGCCATTGCAGTTAGCATCTCAAACTGTGTAGGAACCTCCATATTTTGCTCTTCCATAACCTTCATTTTATCGATAACTAAATTGGCATATTTTACAAAATGCGCCTCCGAAATCTGCACACCATTTATCACCATTCGCTCAGTAATCTTATAAAGGTGTGGCGAGGTATAAGTTCCAACCCTATAGCCTCCATGCTTCAGTATGTTAGATATGATTGCAGTGGTTGAGCCTTTCCCGTTGGTGCCGGCAACATGCACGCATTTTATTTTTTTGTGAGGATCACCCAGCAGTTCCAAAAGCTTTGCTGTTCTCTCCAATCCCGGTCTGCAGCCAAAGCGCATGCTGTTTTCTATGTAATGCACTGTTTGTTCAAAATTCATATTTTACACCTCCTTGTTATACTATTATAGGATAATTA
>MGOS01000064.1:0-395 GCA_001797185.1 Clostridiales bacterium GWB2_37_7 | reverse complement strand
TTATTCCCGTGACCAAAAATAGCGATCCCAATAAAAGCTGCAGTGTCGTCGAAACAAACATCTTATTCAGTGCACTTAAATCTGTCTTTGATATAAGTATGATGCTTAATATTATTACCCCGAAGCCAAGAATCCCCGTTAATCCATTTAAAACCTTATTATTTTTAGTTGTCATTTTTACCTCCACCTATAGACTACAAAAGCCTTTTATGAAATGCAAACTAGAAAGAAGGAATGTTTGACCATCCCTTCACTGTCTATTTCATTGACGTTAATCTCTCCATTACCTTATCAAACATTTCTTGATATTTTGCTTCTTTTGCTTTTTCTTCTTCTATTACACTCTGAGGCGCCTTGGCTACAAAGCCTTGATTGCTTAGCTTTCCTCTAACCCT
>MGOS01000063.1:9904-14352 GCA_001797185.1 Clostridiales bacterium GWB2_37_7 | reverse complement strand
CAACGTGTCTTAAGACACAGCCAGTAACATGCCCTTATAGGGCTAGAGCAAACCACCCGTTTTACGGGTGGTTATGATTAATGTAAGAGGGGATCTTACAGTTAAACCACTGCCAATATATTGTTTGGGCTGTTATGAACAAGCATTTTCTTTATGGATTCTTTGGCCTCCATAAAATCATTATACTTTTTGTCTGAAATTCTAGGGTCTCCATATACTCGCCAACCATTTACCTTTGTAAGCTTTAGGGAAGCATGTCCTATAAAACCCATTACATCCTTCAGCGGATAACCAAGAAAAACTCCAATCTCATCAGGGATAATGCCATTTTGCATTTTAAACATAAGTTCCTTAATAAAAGCATCCATACTATATTCTCTCGGATATCCCTGTTCAATTAAAAATCGTATATTCCTCTTGTCTCTGAGAGTTTCATCCAATATATTTGGGTTATAGATCAAAAGCTTAGTGCATTTTGTACAATATGAAAATTCATTAAATGACAGTTTACTATTTAGCTTAATACAAGTCTTAATACTAGCAAGTCTGGCTTTGTGCTTTTCATTATTAGGAAAGCTTAATATTTCAGCCGGCTTTGCGCCAGTCAAAACTGGGGCAATCAGTTGAACAAACCATCCCATAAATTCTTCTGTATCACTTTTACAGAAACACTC
This sequence comes from Clostridiales bacterium GWB2_37_7, assembly GCA_001797185.1. Classification (GTDB taxonomy): domain Bacteria; phylum Bacillota; class Clostridia; order Lutisporales; family Lutisporaceae; genus GWB2-37-7. Next base: position 13,678 of record MGOS01000063.1, on the reverse strand, counting down.
CATCATACACTCACCTCACGCAATCGATAATGATAATTGTTTTCAATCACAATTTAAGTATAACTCCTTTTTTCATATTTGTCAATGCTATTGAAAATGATTTTCAATTGAAGTATATCCCCCTTTGTATTTTATGAGAATAACGTTGTAAACTTCAAAGCGCCTTATACATATAGGAAATCCTACTCCCAAGCTGGTTGTCAATTATGAAATTGATGCTTTGGGTGCGGAATCATATTTCGGTTTCCACGTATATGTAAATGTATATAACGATAATGTGGTGCTTACCGATACGGATGTGACACTTCCCGGAAGAGGCAGCCCGATAAGCATCCAAAGAGCTTACAATCTGCGCTCCGATGCCGCTTCGCCTATTGGCGACAGGTGGACATTGAATGTATATATGAAGCTAAGCTTTTCGGATGGTGAAATAGTAAAGCTAACAGACAGTGATGGGACTGTTACCTTTAGCAATAAGGAGTTTATTCCACCTTTGTATTCTTCTCTTCACGCTCTTCCCAAAATAATACACCTCCTACTTTCATGTTATTAGAAGGTGTATTATCTGTAAATATTCACCTTAATAAGTGCTGTGCGTGGCACATGCTATCTCAAATTTTCATTTTTTTGAGACAGCCCCTTTTAATTTAACTATTCAAGAACATTTACCAAGGTATCAAACAAGTCTTTGCTCTGCTTTACTTTGCCTTCATTGCCTAAGACACAATACCTATTCTGCTTCATGGAGTCTCCTACAAGCTTTGCCAAGGCTTTGATGTCCTCTTTATTCGTCTTTAGTATTTCTTCTCTCTCTCTTTGAAGATCCTCATAGCTTATATTTCTTATATAGTATTCAGCTGCTCTCTCACCCTTCATTGAAGGTGTCAGTGGTGAATCCACACCACTCATCGTTCCAATGATATATTTGGTCATTTCTCTATTGTCTACATCAAACTCGTTTAGATATTTTTCAAAACCATCATATACCTTCATGGTCTCCGCTAGATTTGGATCTCTATAGGATACAAAAAATAAGTTGCCGCTTCTTTCAAAGCCTGCCATGGCACCATAGGCTCCACCCTTGACGCGAATGTTGTTCCAAAGGTAGTCGTAACGAGCTATGCTCTTTAGCACCTGCAAAGTACCGCTATACTTGTATCCCAGCTCTGCAAAGTTATAACCCTTGGCGACATATTGCACGTTACTTTGAGTCAACAATCCTTCATTCTGCTTTGGCAGGTCAAAGCTATATGACTTTTGCTCTAATTTACTGTCCTCCAAACTTTGTACATAGGTTTGGCAGCTTTGCAGGAATTTTGGATAATCCTCTTCACTGCAGGTAACGCCAGACATCAGATTATTTTTATTAAATATAGCAGCATAGACCTCATTTAGGTTTTTCACAACAATCTCTGACTGGTCATCAAACCTCTTATCTATGTTCGCTAAGAACTTATAATACTCTATGCCTGTCAAAAGCTCAATGTATTTTGCCTGATTGGAGAAATAGGATAGAAGTCTCTTTGCAGAGGTCATGTGCCCCTCATTTATAAGCCTCATTTCGATTCTGGACTTCACCTCTCTGATGATCTCTCTTAGGCGCTTCTTTTCATCCAGCTTTGTATTGCTTGTTATCTCCTCTATCAGTTCAAACATTGTCGGCAGCTTATTTATCAAGGCTTTTGCTTTCACCGTAAGCTTTGGATAATACTTATTGTTATCATTCTTGTCACCATATACCTGTATAATAAACCTGATGTCTCCGGTATGAATATTTATTTCATTTGACAGCTCTGAGTAATGATATTTCTTTGTGCTTATTTTGCCAAGTATGTCAGAAAGCAAAGCAACATACTGCACTTGTTCCTGCTTTACGGCAGCTGTATCAAAAAACAATTGAACATAACCTATGTTGTTTGTGAAAACAGGATGAACCAACAGCTTTAGCCTCTGTACCTCTTTTACCTCCAAGGGCAGCTTTTCCGCTTTTGGATCTATATCAGAAAGCGCCAGCAATGGAATTGTTTCCAAAGCTTCAGGAGAATCAGGAGAGTTCTGTCTTTCCATTAAATCATGGGTCTGCGTAATTATTCGCTCAAGTTCTTTGTCGCTCAAGCCCTTTTTGTACGCTTCCAGCTTACGCTTTAGCTCGCTTTCTCTTTCCTCAGCCAGACCCTCTTTAGGCTTAAGAATCAACAGAGAGCTATGCTCGTTATCCAATAGATGCTTTTTAATTAAGTTCTCAAAATAGTTTGTGGTTAATGCATCCTTTATCTTCTCCAAGGCTGTTTCATATTCCAGGTGTATGAAAGGCTCTTCATTATATAGCCAGCTGTCCAAGCATTTTATATTATAGATCAGACCTTTTGGGTAGCCCCTGAACTCTGCTTCTCGTAATTGGAACTCCTTGATATTAATTGAAGCCTCTACCAGTTTTTTGTCAATTCCCTCTTGCACAAGCTTATTTAAGGTATCCTCAAATACCTTCTTTAAGTTCTCCTTTTTATTCAAGTCTGTATTCTTGACTATTACGGAAAATGTAGGCTGTAGTATACCATTGTCTAATTGTCCAAATACATCCTTGCCTATCTCTGCTTCAATAAGTGCCTTCTTTAGAGGAGCAGCCGGGGTTGAAAGCAGCAAATGCTCCAGCATCTCCATAGCCAGATAAAGCTCAGGATCCTTAGCAGTTCCTACAACAAAGTTCATCGCCATATAAACCTTCTCAGCGACCTCTTCATCAGTAGAAATGGGATACTCAATTTCGAATTCCTTCAGTTGTCCTATAGGCTTTTGCATGGATAATTCAGAATCCACATTTAGTCTTTCAAAGTCTTTAAGATAACTTTCATTTATAAATTTCAATTCGTCCAATATACTACCATCCCCATACAGGAAGATATAGCTGTTGGACGGATGATAATATTTACTGTGATAGGCCTCAAACTGTTCTTGGGTCAAATCAGTAATATATTTAGGATCTCCCCCGGATTCCAGACCATAGGGTGTATCAGGAAACAAAGTGTCTTGAATCTTTCTCATCAATACTGATTCCGGTGACGAGAAGGCTCCCTTCATTTCGTTGTATACTACACCCTTGTAGATGATGTCATCCTTCTTATTTTCCAGCTCGTAGTGCCACCCCTCCTGCATCAATATCTCTCTGTGCTTATAGATATTTGGATAAAACACAGCATCCATATATACATCCATCAGATTATAAAAATCCTTCTCATTCTTACTGGCTATAGGATACATTGTTTTATCAGGAAAGGTCATAGCATTTAAAAAAGTATTGAGCGAGCCTTTGATTAACTCCACAAAAGGCTCCTTGGAGGGAAACTTTCTAGAGCCGCATAGTACTGAATGCTCTAATATATGTGGAAGTCCTGTATTATCCTCCGGCGGAGTCCGGAAGGTTATTGAAAATACTTTGTTGTCATCATCGTTTTCCAGATGTAAAAGCCTAGCTCCACTTTTGTCGTGTTCAAACACTCTGGCGACAGAGTTGATCTCCTTAATCTTCTTTTCCTGCTTTAGGGTAAACCCATGGTAAACTTTATCTAATTCAAGCTGCATAAATTAATTCCTCCTGTAGTGGTTATGCCATTTATATTTTATACTTATAACAAGATTTAATGAAAGTTTTTTGCACTTGTTGCAAAAAACTACCCAAGGCGTTTCAACGAGGCAGGGGGATATATGCCCACCTCCTGTTGCAGAAATCGGAACCCGCCACTTATAGAAGTGGGGGACATATTTTTGCCTCGTTAT
>MGOS01000063.1:5277-9889 GCA_001797185.1 Clostridiales bacterium GWB2_37_7 | reverse complement strand
TTTAGAATAAATATTCTGTAAAACATGGCAAATTCCTGCCATAGAAGACAAATAAGGCAGGCTTATAAACCTGCCTGCCGCTTAATCTGTATATAAGAATGTGCGACGTGCAAAACGGGTTTTTTTCCACCAGCCCTTCAGCAAAGGCATCACATAGTAGTCCAGACCGAAAGCTCTTCCTCCCCCACCCAGTAAAGCAAGTCCTGAGAAAATATACCAGAATATTTCCTTGCCTGCCAGGGCAGATATGATAAAGGTTACGCTTAGGAGCAAAGAACCCAGGGCTGCAAGTACAGTAAACAATCCTACTATTAAAGCCAGTCCTATGGCTATTTCCGTCAATACCAACCCAGCTTGAAAGAGGTAAGGATTTGGCGCTATTACCGCATCCATAAACCATTGGTAAATTTCTAAGGGTTTTTTTAACAAAGGTTCCGGCCAAAACTGTGTAATCTGCGTTGCACTGGTTACTGCATCTGTAGTCTGTTGAGGCAGATCCGATGCGTTCGGCAGGATAACAACAAAGTTCTTAGTCGGATCCAGCCAGCCATCCTGAATTTTTTTTATCCCTTCAAGGAGCCAGACAACGCCAACATATATACGCAATATTGCCAGCCAAAGTATAGGCGTTCTTGCAGATAGATGTCCTCCCAGCATGGAGCGTCTGTCTCTTACATCAAAGAACTCATGCATGATGTATGCCACTACCTGCCTGAAACCTCCCACACCCCACAGATAGTGCAGATTTACCATATGTTTGGTGCCCATAGCTGCGAAGCCTGAGGTTTCTACATTCATAACATTAGAAACTGCATTTTTACTGCCTATAGAGACCATAATTCCATGATAGTTAGATTTAAAGGGCTTCTTCTCCTTGCCATTTATATCTGCTGCTATATTGTGGGCTGCTGTTTCTCCAGTCTGCATGGCTGTTTCTACAATTTGAGGCATCGGCTTGCCGTCTTCTTCAAAATAGGCATTGTCGCCTACTAAGTATACATTGGGATAATCTGTTGACTGCATATACTCATTAACCTGCACCCTATTTCTTTTTCCCATTGTTAGACCCAGACTCGCACCAAACTGGCTGCCCTGAACTCCACAGGTCCATATTAGGGTGCTGGTTTTAATATTGCTTCCATCCTTAAGTTTGATATTATCCTTCTCAACCTTAATAATTGGAGCATCTACAATGACATCTATCTTCATGCTCTTAAGGTATTTCTCAGATTTTTTAATTAGCTTTTCACTTAATATAGGAAGTATGTTGCACATTGCTTCTACAACTATGAGCTTAACTTCCTCTGGATCAATCTCATGCTCTTCGCATAACCTGTACTTCCACTCTGCCAGCTCTCCAACAGTCTCAATGCCAGTAAAACCTGCTCCTGCTACTACAAAGGTCAGCAGGGCTCTCCTTTTTTCGGCATTCCGCTCAACACTTGCCTTTTCAAACATTTCTACAATATGCTGCTTAATTTTGAGGGCTTCCTCCAAGCTCCATATCGTAAAGCCATTTTCTTTTACACCCTCTACGCCAAAGAATGCAGGCTCTGCACCAGAAGCAATAACTAGATAATCGTACTGATATTTACCTTCCGCTGAATTTAGCTGCTTGCTTTGAAAATCGATGTTACTAATTACATCATTTACTACCTTTACTTTTGTACCTGCAAAGATCTTACTAAGTCTTACTTGCACCGAGTCTGCCTCGACCCTTGCGCCCGCCACCTCATGCAGCTCAGTCATCAGCGTGTGATATGGCTTCTTATCAATAAGTGTTATGCTTACACTGTTGTTCCCTCTAAGCTCCTTATCAAGGCGTTTGGCTGCCTCTACCCCGCCATAACCAGCTCCAAGTATTACAATTCTTTTGTCCTTACTCATTTTATCCCTCTATTCATTATGTATTAATGAAGGCTTATGATTAAGCCCAAAGCTTATTGTCCTGCTATGTTTTTCACTAGTTATAATTTTACAAATATGCTGCGCTTTTATACATCCTGCTAATTAGCAAAAGAAAGACGGCATAACTGCCGCCTTCATACTTCTTGCTTACTATTTTACTTTTGCTTGTTCTAAGGCTCTCTCAACTGCCACTTTCCAGTTCTTGCTGCTTACTGTTGCCCCTGCAATATCATCAACCTCAGTGCTTTGTTTTGCTATGATTGCTTGGGCCAAATCCTCCCTGAACTGTTTGAGATTAGGTTGTACTTTGCCTCCAACTTCTACTCCTGTCCATTCTTCATAATCAACCTCTTGACCTTCTGTTGTAAGTCTTCTCAATGTAACTTGTGCAATCTTACCTTCTGCAATTACTACTGTGGCATTCTCATCTCCATATTGCCACTTATCACCTTTGCCCTCATAGGTCCCATCTTTTAGAGCACCGTTGTCAGCTCCTGGAGTTGCTGGTTCCGGTGTTGTCGGAGCAGGCTCAGGCGTTGGAGCTGGTGCCGGTGTTGGTGCTGCACATGCAGTGAGGCTTAATATCAATACCAGAGCAAATGCCAATACTATTATTTTTTTCATTTTATTCCTCCTAGTTGTAAACTTTTTGTAACGATCTATATTATAAGTATGCATTGATATCAAAAAAATATACAAATAAGTCGTGGATCAGCCACGACTTATTTGTACAGATTCCTAAGCTTCATAGTCTATTTGCTTTATATTGATAATAAAAGAGTCCGTAGGCATTTTATTCCCCATACTCTTATGTTCCAGATTCCACCTCTAGCATTTCCAGTTGCTTCGCTTGTTGCTTCTTTATAGCTTTCTCCACAAACACCATACAGGTTGATGCAATTGTCACAAATATGCCCAAATAGATCCACCCAAGCTCTAAACCTGTCGTTTTTATAACAGTACCCATTATCAAGGGACTTATGATATATCCAAAACCAAACATAGTACCCAGTACTCCACTCATCCTGCCTCTGTGAGACATAGGTGTATTGTCAGCAATGAAAGGCATTGTACTGATAGATAGAACTATTTCTCCTATAGTAAATACAAATACTGAAACAAAGAAGGCAGCCAGCGTATTATACAGCCCAAGCATTCCAAAGCCTATTGCATATAATAATCCCCCAAAAACAATCCTTTTGATATGCTTTATTTTGCGCATTATCCAAGTAATAAGAGGCGTGAAAGCAATTACCACTAAACCATTAAAGCTTGCCATGTAACCATAGTAAGTGGCTCCCATAACACCAAAGTTTTGCCCTGAGTGCATTGGCATCATAAAACCCCATTGTGCGTAGGTAAAGTTATACCCCAGTATCACTAAGGCAAAAATAAGCAATGCCGGTCTTCTCAACAAAACCCCTATTATAGAGCCTGACTCACTGCGCTCCATTGCCCTGCTTTCATCTGAAATATCCTGTTTCGTATTGCCAATAGTCTCTCGAACAAAGAATATGATCAAAATTAAAGATAACAGTGCTGTAAGTGCATCTCCAATAAATATTAAGTTTAAGTGGTTTTCAAACAACATCCCTGCCAAAAGGGGTCCTACTGCAAATCCCAAATTCCAACCCATATAGGATAGCGCATATGCTCCATTTCTATTTTCTGGAGTTGTCAAGTCTGCCATTAAAGAGTCATGAGCCGGTCCTGCTGTTGACATAAATGTTCCAGCCAGCATAATTAGATATACCAATGTCATAGAGGGCTGCACAAAACCAGATATCATATAAACCATAATTGCCAAGGCATCAAATATTATTATTACTTTTCTTCTGCCTAATGTATCTGCCAGCTTACCACCGATTATTGAAGCAGGCATATATAAAATTCCAGCAGCACTCATATAAAACCCTGCCACATCACTGCTCAAGCCTATCTTCTTTGTTAAAATCAAAGTTAAGAAAGGTCCTACAAAGCTGCCAATAGCGTTTACTATTCTTGATACAAATATTACATAAACCTCTTTAGGAAGCCCCATGTAAGGCTCCAACAGTTTTAAAATAAACTTGGGAATGTATTTTTTAATGTTTTTCATTCTAACACCTCCAAAATAAAAAATGCGTCTCACGCCGCACTATTTGACCCTAAGGAACCCTATGGTTCCCTTCGACGGATGCAAGGGGGAGAATCCCCCATTGAATAGGAAATTATACTTTCCTACGTAACAAAAGATTTTTGTTTCATTATACCTTGTGAAAATTCTTTTAATGTGGGTTTCATATACAATAAAAAGTCATGCTATGCCCAAATAGACACACCATGACTTAAGCTGTCGTCATACATTTCATAGCCACGGGTTTAAGGACCCGCAGTAAAATAATCATTTATTTCCTTAATAAATCTTGCAGGTCCAAATATGTATTTTTCGTGATTGCTATAGAGACTGACATAATCTGACCTCACTTACATTTATTACTTCTTTTTCAATTCTACTATCTGTACAAGTCCTATGTCAAAGGCTTTCATAGGTAAAGTATTATTATAAAAAAGCTTTATATGAAGTTCTCCAAACATTATGACAACCACATTACAAACTCGTATAGCGCGCACTAAGGTGGATTGGATGTTCCTACTTATAGTAGAAAAGCAACCCCCAATTGTTTGAGGATTGCTTTTGATCGTTCAATCTTTACTATTTATG
>MGOS01000063.1:4938-5232 GCA_001797185.1 Clostridiales bacterium GWB2_37_7 | reverse complement strand
TGCCTATTTTCTCTGTATAAAGCTGTACCGCCTCTACGCCGCCACCATAAGTTGCTACTGCAAAAGGTCTGCCGATAAGCACTGCATCTGCACCCAGAGCCAATACTTTGACTACATCAACCCCTGATCTAATGCCACCATCTATAAATATCTTCATTTTGCCTTGTACTGCTTTTACAATATCAGGCAATACCTCTACAGTTGCCGGAGTTTGATCCAAAACTCGACCGCCATGGTTTGATATTACTATACCATAAGCCCCCGCTTCCAATGCTTTCAGTGCACCTTTTACCG
>MGOS01000063.1:0-4891 GCA_001797185.1 Clostridiales bacterium GWB2_37_7 | reverse complement strand
TCTTTTAGCTCCGCTACTGACTTTGGGCATACAGGCTTGCCTAAAGCAGCAAGTAATGCAAGACCTGCGGCATCAACATCCATAGCTACTGCCAAAGCTCCAACTTCTTCTGCCTTTTTAACCTTCCTTAATATCTCATCCTTTTTCCATGGCTTGATGGTCGGAATTCCCCAGCCTTCTACTTCCGATATAGCCTTCAAGGGCAAATCATAGAATTCATCTTTTACGCCATCTCCAGTGAAACCAGCTGTGCCACCTTGCTTACAGCCTGCTACAATAGCCCTGGAATAAGTCTCATCATTTAGTACTTCGCTATAGTGTAAATTAAGACCGCCAATTGGTGCTGCAAATACTGGGAAAGCAAACTTTTTGCCAAAAAGTTCGATACTAGTATCCACCTCTTGGAACTCATATATTGTATCCATGTTAATTTTTATTTCCTTGAGCTTGGCATAGTTAATCGAGAAGCCCTCACCGGTATCCTTACCGCCTACTCCCGGTATCTCCCCCCTACATATTACCCCATTGCACTCCTTGCATACTCTGCACTTCTTGCCAATTGTTTCTCTGGCATCCTTCAATATATCACTGTATTGCATCATAATCCCTCCCTAAATAATACTATAAAACGTATAGTTTCCAAATATATTCAAATTATATCACAAAATGAACGCCATATACCCAACCTTAGTCAGCTATATGGCGCAATTTTTTATCTAACAGGACAAATACCGCTTTCGCAGCCATCATTGCCTACATCAATCTGTGTCTCTTGTTTTTCGTATTTAGCAATAAGTGAAGGTACAAAAGGCTTCATTACTTCTCTTCTTTTGTTGTATTCTTCTTCATCTATTGCTTCATAAGGCAACAACTTGTAGAAGTTGTCATCAAGAGAAAGGAAGGATAATGCAACAACCTCGTCCCAATTGTCCCAAACCCATTGTTCTACTTCATCCCACTCATCATTTCTTACATGTATGGTTATAGAACAGTTATGGTCTACATAGTGCTCCATGAAAATCTTATAGTTCTCCAATTGTTCAATTGCCCCTACTTCGTACTTTGTCTTGCCGACCGGAGCCTTTACGGGGAATTCTATAACCTTTGTGGAGCAGGTTTCCAAATCTTGACCTACCTCAGGCAGTACAGGATAATCAAGTTCCTCGCAAACCTTTGTTAATGGATCATCCGCACTGATTCTGACTCTTCTGATATAGTATGGAGAATGAGAATAATGCACTCCACTGGAAACAGTAGGAAGCTGGCTGAGCGTTCCCTCCGGCTTTACAGTTGTTGAAAGCAGAGGCGCCTTGCTGCCTAACTCTTTAGCATAAGCTTCTGCTTCCTTGTGCGCTGCGTCTCTCATAAGCTTCAATAACTCTATTTGCTCATCTCTATTCATATTTGTCGCATTGACCATGTCCTGCCAGCCTGTAAGCGAGCATCCCAACAGCTTATCTCTTTGCTGCACAGCATCCCACAAAGGCAATTCCAATTCTACACAGGTCATTCTATAACCAGCTCTAACAGAAAGTTTTTGTGCTCTTAATAATCCACTGACATCCAATGTCTTATCCGCCTTCACATAAGCAAAAACATTCAAGGTTGTAAGATTGCATAGTCCCTTTGAATCGAGAAGTATCTCTCCACATGGATTTACTCCGTTCATATTAGGTCTTCTCTTAGTGGCCGCTTCTGCATTTATCCAGCCAGGTTCACCGGAATATCTCATTTGCTGTATTTGCCAATGCAGCATATCCCTTGTGGGTTTCTTCTTATAGTAAATAGAGTTGTTGCTCATTTGTCTATGTATAATTTCTTTGTCTACTGTCCATTGCCCATCTACTTGTTTATAGATATGAGATTTGGCCTCAATGCACTCTCTATCTTCAGGATCAATCAACGCAATTTCAGCAGTTCTTCTGACTCCGCCTACAACAACATTTTCGCCAATTATGTTTGCAACATCAAGACAGTCTATAGGTCTAAGCTTCACTCTCTTGGAATCCTCCAGCGTTCCTCTTTTCTTGATTACCTTGTCAATCTTCACAAACATATTTTTCAGGCTTGTATGTCCGCTGGCAGTTCCACCAAAGTTCATTAACTTTTCTCCCTTTGGCCTTACATGATCGTAGTCCATAATTATTGTTTTAACATTTCTGTACTCACTGCTGTAGATCAGCTTGAACAGGAAGTCCAGGGACTGTATCCAGCCTTCCTTGCTATCACCGATTGTAATCTTTGCTGTATTCTTGTAGAAGAATTCTAGGCTAGTGCTGTCTTCTCTCTCTTTCCGAGGCACTGGACTATAATCCTTATGCACAATCTCAAAATCAGTTCTTATTTTAGGCAGCTTTGCGACATCGTCCTTAAGTATTCTAACACCTACACCGGATCCTATCATAAGAAGATAAAACACATCTCTGAAGGCCTCGAAGCTGTCTATGATTTGGAAGGAGCAGTTGTAATTCGCCATTGGATAATGCTTAGCAACATGTGTATTTCCTACCCAGAAGGTTCTTCCAGATAGAAATTGTCTTAAATTATATATGTTATCAAAAAGTTCTTCCGCTTCTTCTCTTTTGGTATGTACAAGACTGCAATTATATTCCACCGCACGTCTCACTGTTTCCCACCAATATTCTCTCCTCTTTTCCTCATCCAACCATCTTGAATAAGTCCTGTAGTAAACAAAGTTACCAAGCTGATTCATGGGTGAGGGCTTGTGCTTATATCTGCTGATAAATTCATCAGTCAACGCTCTATCATCGCTTTTTTGTCTTGAATTCCTTGTTTTAGACTGCTCACTTCTATAAATTATGTACTGCTTCGCAACGTCTTTTCTATTGCTTTCCATAAGCTCATATTCCACTATATCCTGTATCTCCTCTACATGAACAGGTGAATCTAAACTCTTTAGCCTAACTTCAATTCTTTTTGTCAAATCCTCACTTAATGCTGTATCGACGCCAAGCTTTGTTTCAGCCATCGCTCGTTCTATGGCAGTTTTTATTTTACTCTTTTCATACTTAACAAGAGTATCATCACGCTTTACAATCTTAATAGTAAACTCCCCCTTAAAAATGTTAATCAAGTCAGTCTTTTTAATATACCTAAGCTGCTCTCTAACAACATTTAGTGTTGTTTCATGCACCATCGTACAATATATTGTATCACAGCCCTAAATAAAGTACAAATATGAAACTTTGCTAAAATTTATCAAAATTAGTGTATTTGCTTAAAAAAGGTCTTTTATGAGTCATTTTTTCAATGTCAATGCCTTTTTAATATATATAATAAAATGAGAGATAAGCTATAGTACTTATCTCTCGTTAATTATTTAGCTTTTATTTAATCCACCCTTTGTGTACCGATTCGCTGCATTCCATAGTATCCACTCTTTTACACCTGCATCATAGGTAGCCTTAATTTGTGCCCTTATCTCAGCAGGACCATATTTCTTATAATTGGCTAAATAGGTTGCTGAGAAATCCTGCAACCAAGGTCTTAGCTTGGCTATTGATTGATCATTTCCATCCAGCCTTTCCTTTGCTCTTTTCATACTGTAATTTACTATTTTATAGGGCTCAAAATCCGGCTCTGCAACGCCATAGCTGCCCTTCCCATAGTGGGATGGATATACCATAGGGCTTATTACATCAACACTGTCTGCCAGGTATTCCAGCTGCTGCCCAATATTCATATCATTTTCTGCAGTTGTAACCAAACCGAATACATCTGCAGATACCACAGTACCCATATTAGATAATCTTTTTCTTGAATACTTTAGAAAATCCCCAATGGCTTGAGCCTTGTTTTTTCCTTGTGATGCACCATAGCTTATTATCTTCAAATTACCATCAGTGGGAAAACGTACATAATCAAATTGAATTTCCTTGAAGCCTTTTATTACAGCTTCCTCCGCGATATCCAAGATATAATCCCAAGACTCCTGATTATATGGATTCAGCCAGGCTTGACCGTTTCGATCCCTCCATATATTTCCGGTGGTAGTCTTTACAGCTAATTGAGGAAATTTGCTGGCCGCCTTGTTATCCTTAAAAGTAACCACTCGAGCGATGGTATATATGTTTTTTTCGTCTAGATACTTAAGCACTGCCTCTATGTCCTCTATTATTATTTTGTTGTTGGCACCGCTAAACTGTGCGTCCTTCAAGCTGGTTTGGTATAACACCATGCCTTCATCACTTTTGACATCAATAACAACTGCATTCAGTTCTGTATCATCTATTAATTTTACTAGACCTTCAAACATTTTCTTATCTGATACAGTATATCCTGTCATATAAATGCCTCTTACTTCAGTATAGTCTTTCATTAAATCCCAGCTTGGTGAGGTTTGGTCCAGATAGCCTTGTGTACTCGGACTTTGGGCAGAATAACTCTTATCTATTTTCTCTTCTGCACTAACAGTCTGCATTATGAATGAAATTGCTATTGTTATAAAAAATACAAAGCAATTTTTGAAAGTTTGTCTTCTAATCATTTCTGCTAATCATCTCCTTATGCTGTTTTTTCCATTAGAAGCAATAACTCCAAGACAGCATTCTTTACAGTAAAAATTTCTTCAAATTTTTCACCCTTATTTCGACATAATACTACTTTATAATAATAGCAAAATATGAAGATTTGAACAATCAAAAAAATAAAAAGAAGAAAAACAACTGTTTCTCTCCCTGATTTTAGTTTTTGTTTTTTAAGCTTTTATATTCATGTATAATTTCTGTCAAAAAATAAAAATGGCTCCTCAAGTAGGACTCGAACCTACGACCCTGCGGTTAACAGCCGCATGCTCTACCGACTGAGCTATTGAGGAACAACTGTTGGAAATTGCTTAAGGAACTTCTTAAGCAATTTCCTATGACCCGGC
>MGOS01000062.1:9318-12439 GCA_001797185.1 Clostridiales bacterium GWB2_37_7 | reverse complement strand
CATAAAAGAAAATAAGGGCCGGTATATCGGCATCGTTATTCTGATTCTTTTAGGAAGCTTTTATTTCATCGCGGCTACAGGCGTGGCTAATAACCTCGAAAAACTGGTCGTCGGATTTGCCGAAGAATACAAGCAGGAAGACCTGACATTTTCGACAGACATGCCCATTGAGGATATCGCGGCGCTAGAGGGCGAATCCGGCGCGCTGATAGAGGCTTACCGGCAGTACGACGTCAAACTGCCCAACGAGGAACTGCGGCTACTCAGCCTTTCTTCCAAAATCAATATCCCGGCGGTATTATCAGGGCGGAGTCTTGAAAACCCGGGGGATATTTTGCTCGATCCATATTTCTTCCAGACGCAAGGCTTGAATATAGGCGGTCAAATAGAGCTAAGCGGCGAAACCTTCAATATAGTAGGTACAATGGCCATACCCAATTATGTTGTTATACTCAAAAACCTTTACGATGTGCTGCCAACCAGCGGTTTTGGCATCGGAATTGTATCCGGCGCAGATATCGAGGCGTTCCCGGAGGCGGTCACGGTCTATGCTGCATACTTTGAGGACAGGGAAAATATAAATGCACAGACAGCGAAGTTGCATGGACTTTTAAGCGAAAAAGGGTATTCCCTTTCCGAATGGCTGGACGCCGAGAATAACAAGCGCGTCAGTATGCCTTGGGCAAACATTTCCAGCATGAAGTCCATGAGCTTTCCCGTATCAACGGCTTTTTTCCTTCTTAGCTGTCTTATTGTAGGTGTGATGATCATGCGCATAGTTAAGTCCGACAGCGTAGTCATCGGAACGCTGTACGCGCAGGGCTACCGTCAACCTGAACTGACACGGCACTATATAGCGATCCCTGTGTTGCTGTCCGCGGCGGGAGGTCTTGCTGGCACACTGTTTGCGCTGCCGTATGTAAGGCCCGTTGTTGATTCTATGCTGATTTATTACAACCTGCCTGATAAAGGCATTACCTTCTCTCCATTAAACCTGGCGCTTGCCGTGCTGATGCCGGTGGTATTTATCGGTCTGTCAAGTTTTCTTATTATACGCAAGATACTCAAAAAAACCGCTGTCGAGCTGATGAAAGGCGACGAGCAAAAAGCAAAGGTGAATTTTATAGAACGAGCACTTCGGCTGGATCGGTTTAAATTCAATACCAAATTCCGGATACGCGAGCAGGTACGAAGCATACCGCGTCTGTTGTTCTTAGTGCTGGGCGTGAGCGCCGCGTCGATGATACTGCTGTTTGGTTTTACCTTCAACTACTCGATGGATGTGGTGATGGACAGGGGGGCGCTGGAGAGATACCTGTATCCCCTGGAGTATAACTTCAAGGAAGTACGGAATTTACAGGATGGAGGTATTCCCGAAGGGGCGGAGCCGTACAACGCGTTCCGCGGCTATCCCGAGGGCAGGGAATCGGTTGAGTTTTACCTGGTGGGTATGGAGCCGGATTCCATCGGCCTCAAGATGAACGATATGCGAGGCAACGCGCTGTCTAGGGATCAGGTAAATATCACGTATCCGCTGGCCAGCCGGCTGAAGCTCAAGGAAGGGGACACAATCAGTTTTGTAAACAAGCTGGATGGAAAATCATACAGACTGACAATTGACGGGATCGTCGGAACCTACGGTGAGCAATTTGTCTATATGCCCCTTGACGAGTTCAACCGCATGACCGGTCAACCTCTCGGAAGCTACCGTACCGTGCTCAGCAGTCATGAGATAGATTTTGACGAAAGCTTGCTTGCCGGCGTGATGGATGCGCGGGATCCCGAGGCGTTTGAAGACCTCGCCATGCCAACGACGCTGATAGTTGCGTCTTTAACGGCCTTGGCCGTGCTTATTGCGGTCATTATTATCTTCCTTGTGACGTCGCTGATGATTGACGAGAGCCGGAACACCATCTCTCTGCTCAAGGTATTCGGCTACCGCGAGAAAGAGCTGACGAAGCTGATTCTGAACAGCTCTAAGCCGGCGGTGTTTATCGGCTTCTGGCTGGGGCTGCCGTTAATGCTGGCCTTCGGGAACAACCTGTACGGTTACGTCGCGGAGATGATCAATATGGTGATACCCATGATTGTGAACCCGCTGTATGTCCTGATAAGCGCACTGTTGATCTTTGCGGTGTATGAGATAACCAAGCGGCTATGCGGCAGGAAGCTCGCGAAAATATCCATGAGCGAATCGCTGAAAGCGGGCACGGAGTGATTGTTTGGCTGCGACCTATATGTCAAGTCAGCCAGTGGGCAATGATATCTGGGTCGCACTTGCGTGGTGTATTGAAATTACGCTCGTGGCATATTCTTCGTTATGAGGGCGTATAAAAAGCGGGTGTAAAAATTCAACATTTTTGTATCGAACCTTTGAGTACAGATGCAAATCCCAGATGTCATCTATAAAAATCCATAAAAGACCTACTGGTTCCTTGGCTGAGGGATAGCGACTTGACAAACACAGCATATTGAAAGCTCTATTATGATCTAAATAATGTAAAATACAATAAATATACATTACATCGTTGCTTAAAATTTACAATTTTATATTTTTCTTGCCTTTTGCCAATTCGTCAACCAGTTTGTCAAGCCAACGGATTTTCTGCATAAGCGGGTCTTCGATTTCCTCTACGCGAACACCGCAGACTGCTCCCGTGATTTTATGGGCATTTGGGTTGATTTGCGGGGCTTCGGCAAAGAACGTTTCGAAATCAACCTCTTTCTCGATTTGCGCCCGCAAGCCATGCTCGTCGTAGCCCGTCAACCAACAAATGACCGTATCGACTTCTTCTTTTGCGCGACCCTTTTTCTCTGCTTTTTGGACGTACATAGGATAAACGCTTGAAAAAGCGGTCGTGAATATTCTCGGTTTCATAGCGTTTTCTCTCCCCGCTCATTTTTGACTTGTTCCTTCTCAATCAGCGTCAGAGCAATCTTCAGAGCAGCGATTCGCCGTTCAAGAAGAGTCTGCTGTGACTTG
The DNA here is from genome assembly GCA_001797185.1 of Clostridiales bacterium GWB2_37_7. Taxonomy (GTDB): domain Bacteria; phylum Bacillota; class Clostridia; order Lutisporales; family Lutisporaceae; genus GWB2-37-7. The sequence continues at coordinate 9,456 of MGOS01000062.1, read as the reverse complement.
CCCAGTTTCGTGGCGTCCATCTTCTCGCACTTATGGAGCGTGGACAGCAAGGCACGATGCGCTTCGCTTAACTCTTCCGCTGTAAATTCTTCCATTCTAATCCCTCCACTTGTTTTAACCTCCACCGCACGATGTCGG
>MGOS01000062.1:8956-9306 GCA_001797185.1 Clostridiales bacterium GWB2_37_7 | reverse complement strand
GCCGCTCTGCGAACTCAGTAGTAGCCTCGCCGCCGGGATATAGCCCGATGTGCTTCTTGAACGCCGCGAAATGTATAAGGTTCTCGCCTTGCCAAAACGTCGGCATCTGCCACGAGATCTTTTCTGTGGCTTCCGGTGCGGCGGCGCGGATAGTTTCGCGGATACTTTGCAACAACGGTCGCACATCTTCCGGTTGTGCGGCGATGTATTCGTCAATGCTGTTTAACTTCACGCAGTAATGGTCTTGATTGGTATTTTTGAACTCCCGTCCGCATTTCGGACATTTCCACATTTCACTCACGCTCCTTAATCGTTACTGTTACGCTGTCACCTGTTTGTTTCGGATTTTG
>MGOS01000062.1:890-8937 GCA_001797185.1 Clostridiales bacterium GWB2_37_7 | reverse complement strand
TTGATACGCACCCATCGGTTATTTACCAATAGTAAGGCGACAAATAATAATGCAAAAATTGTTAATACCGCAGCGAGTACATTTATAACCTTATTTGTCTTGCCCTTCATAAACTTGAATGATAAGGAATAAATGCCAATCCCGATTACCCCTCCAAGCGTATTACTAAGCACGTCAGTGATATCGGTTCTGCCGATTACGAAAATGAATTGTGCTATCTCAAAAGCCAGAGTTAAAACGACAATTGCAAGAACTTTTTTCACAAAAGGCCACTTGCTTTTCAGCATACAAATATAGATTCCCAAAGGTATGAAAACGAGAATGTTATTTCTGATTTCAAATTTTCCATATCACCCACGCTCTTTAATAATTACTTTTACGGTATCGCCCGCTTGCTTGCCGATTTTGGCGCGTATGTCCTTGCGAAGCCCAATAATGTAGCACACCGAGCCGTCAGCATTCTTCAGACCCATATTAACAATGCTCCCGTCATACGGCTCACCGTCAAAAGTTGCGTGGACTTTTACTCGGCCCTTGCCAAACTCCTCTTTCACATCATAAGGGAATTCGACATATGCACCGTCTATGTCAGGGACTTTCTGAATGACGGCTTCAAATTCGTACGTATTTTGATTCATATATCCAACCTGCTCTCTCAACCTCGAAAAATTCGAAAAACATCTAATCTGCTCACTCGCGAACACCTTACATCCAATCTGTTCTGTACGCTATAAAATCCGCCCCGTGCACACAGGAAATGTGCCAGGTGCACAGGTTATTAGGTTATCTACGTCTCATACCTATCCAACATATTCTTTATTGATACAGCCGTCATTCCTATATGTTCGCCGATTTCCTTCAATGTGTAATGATGCTCTATTGCAGCAATTGTATAACTTAGTTTATAACAAGATTTATTGAAAGTTTTTTGCACTTGTTGCAAAAAACTACCCAAGGCGTTTCAACGAGGCAGGGGGATATATGTCCACCTCCTGTTGCTGAAATCGGAACCCGCCACTTATAGAAGTGGGGGACATATTTTTGCCTCGTTATATTTTGTCAGTATTCTTTTCCTAGACCCAGCTTTAATTTGATTGTACTCTGTTAGATCCATGCCCATATCGAATAATATTTCATCTAGTCTTTTCCTTTGCTTTACTTCCTTCTTACTCTCGCATAATATTCTATAAGCCTCATCCCCGATTGCATTTAGTTTGCTATAATCGGTATCTTCTTTTTCCTCCATAAACTCCTTATATTTCTCTGTTGCCGCAGTAGTACATATATCAAGCATCTTCAATATTACTTCTTTATTTATAAAGCTTTTAATATTTTTTCTGTAATATATATCACTGCTCCATTTATAATTTTCTACCTTACTTGCCATACCTGCACGTACTGGATTTTGATGAATGTATCTTATTAATTTCAACATATATCTTTCGTCTTGCACTAATACGGATTTATACCGTCCTTGAAATGCACTCTTTGTTATTCCCCCTAGCTATTACATGGTATACTCTTGCCAAAAAACACACCCCCTACGGCATAATATTATACATATTTTACCACAGAGGGTGTGTTATATCAATAACCTAATAACCTTTGCACCAGGCACTTATCCCTTCCTGCTTATAGCACTGGCAAAGTTCAATAACATAATTCATGAACTTGATTATGTCTTTACGCCTATCAACTCTTGATGAGTAGAATTTTTTTCTATTTCCTAACCGAATACTTTGAGCCTCTTTTAAAATTTGTTGGTATTCTTGCGGTACTTTATCCATCATGTATTCCACTGCCCCTCTTTTTGAAGTAATGTCTTTTTCGTGTAATGTATAATACATACGTGAAATACCACAAACACACCATTCAACAGCCCAGTCTGTAAAAGAGCCGATACCTTTTACAGAGAATACTTTTGAAGCAGAGGTAACCCACGTTGTCCAGTATGTATTTATATTCTCGTAGACATATGAGGATAACTCGTCTTCGGTGGTTTTAAGATTTAATTCATCAACAGGCTTACCCCATATAACTATGCCATACTTTTTAAGAGAGTACCAAGTAACCGGACTAAAATTAAAATATGACATACTGTGCTTTTTGTCATGATATGCTAAGATTGGTTCAACTTCTTCCTTGCATTTCCCTAATATTAAAATAGGTATATACTGTATTTCAAGCTTCACGTTTTGGCATTTAAACTCCAACGGTTTAATTTGCTTTCCCAGTAAAGCAACGTTTTCTTTTGATATCGAGTTGTTAACAACGACAGTAAAATCAATATCGGACTTTCCATAATGCCAATCGCCTAAAACCGCTGAACCAGTCAGATAGATACCGATTACGCTTGATTTTAATACCAGTCGTATTGCATTTGTCACTTGTTCAGAAATATGTTTTAGCATTTGTGAATCATTGTTTTCAAGCCCCATAAATTTACCTCCCACCATTGTCATGTTACTTTATATCACTAATCCTTATTACATGTTACTACAATAAATTCCTGTTTATCATTAAGATTATTTAAATATTCGTTAGTTCTTAATTTTCTACATATATGCAACAATTTGTATTATATCATTGTACTCTTTAAGCTTTCTATCTTTATTTATAACTACTTCGCTCGATGGCAGTTACCCGCTGCCATCATCAAAATCCCAGATGTCATCTATAAAATACCTCAAAAAAAACTACAACATCCTGTGGTCAAACCCTACTTTTTCTCCTTCTAACCACAATACGTCATCAGAACTATCGCTTCTACGTGCGCTATCACATTACTCTTATGCAATTTAACAAATGAATGTTGGTGTTTGAACCTTTTAACAAAACCTGTCCCCGGGGGTAAACAGCTATTCTACTCCTCTTCTTCTAAAGTTTCCTCATTGATTAGTTTTTAATCCTTCCCGGGGTATTTCCCCTGCTTTGCTACGCTATGTTGCTCTTTTCCTAATACTTACAACAACAGAAGGAAACTTTATAGTTTGCGTTCAGAATACACATTCTAAAAGCATGTATGTTTGTAAGGTGATAAAATATAAAAAATTATATCACGATTCGATATTTTTTGTGTTAAAAAAGTCGAGCATCGTAAAATCAGCTTTGGTATTATGTAGATATGAAAGGAGGGAGATAATGTTAAACGAACTAAATCATGTGATTGACTATATTGAAGATCATATAAGCGATGATGACCTATCTCTTGAAATAATTTCTGAATATGCTGGGGTTTCTGACTATCACTTTAGAAAGATATTTTATTATCTTTCAGGGTTGACCCTTAGTGAATATATCAAGAACAGAAAATTGTCGGAAGCAAATAAGGATTTATTGCATGGAGAAAAAATAACAGATGTTGCTTTGAAATATGGTTATCAGTCAATGGACGGCTTTACTAGAGCATTTAAAAAATGGAGTGGTTTTTTGCCCTCAGATGTAATAAAAAAAGGCATAAGTAAATCATTTCCCAAACTATCATTTATAATAATCGTTAAGGGAGGAATTTCTATGGAATTTAGAATTGAAGACAAACCAGCGTTTAATTTAGTCGGTGTAAGCAAACGTGTCCCTATGCAATTTGAAGGTGTGAATAACGAGATTGTAAAGTTTGCACAAAGCATAACGGACGAACAAAAAGAAGAAATGCATTCTCTTCAAAATATTGAACCTTATGAAATCGTCAATGCTTCTTATGAGGCTGACGCAAATTTCTTAAAAGAAGAAGGAGATTTAACTCATCTGATAGGTATTTTAACGACTGAAAATAAAGTAAGTAATCTGTTAGAAAAAGTGCCAGTCAAAGCCTACACTTGGGCAGTATTTCCAAACGAAGGATCATTTCCTTCTACGTTACAAGAAACAATGGCAAAAATTTATTCAGAATGGCTTCCTTCTTCCAATTACGAATTAATCAATGCCCCTGCTTTTTCTTTTACTAAAATGGATGAGCATAAAAAAGATTATGCCTATAGTGAAGTTTGGATTCCTGTTGAGAAGAAATAAACACTAAAAATACACAAATCATTGTATTCGGCGCAATTATACATGTTACTGTGGCTCGTTGAGAATTATGAAAAATAGCATAAGATAACGGCGTATAGACACAGAGCCGATAACCTACGAGAATGTATCCTGTGGTTATCGGCTCCTTCTATTAGATGATTGTTTTTGCCTATCGATTACAGGCAACATACAACATGAACACATAACCATTGCTTAAAGTCATTAAAATATTCCGAAAAACTCAACTCTATTAATCTATCATAAATATGCTCTTTTCTATTCCCCTATACTTAAAACACACGATACTGTCTGGCTTATTATAGACTAAAACCCTTGGTTTTACTGCTTATTTTCTCACCAGCAGACAGACTGCCTCCACGTGGATGGTGTGTTCTTGTTAGCATATCTTAAATATGTGCGAAAGTGCGGTGTCTGACACCATATTTATTCATATTCACTCACATCATGAATATTTTTAATGCTCTTCATTGGAAAAGTTACAGTATCTCCAATGTCTATCGAAAGTATCTCATTTATCATCTTCTCGATTGTATCTTTGTCCACCAGCAAGCCTTTTATTGTAGTATCCATATCCAACGTACTTCGCAGGTCAATGCCGACCATCGCTGCAATCAAAAATCCGCCTTTCAATATAAAATTGTCCTTATATGGGTATACTGCTACTCTCTCGAGAAAACGCTCCATCATATAATTTTGCAATAAAGTGTTTGCTACTAAGTTATTCCTTTTAGCCAGATTATTGATCCAGTCCTTCAACTATCTTGGGCTATTTATTTTCACGCAAGTACCTCCATGTATTGCTTTACTTTCTCCTTAATATTAAAGATCTCAGCATATTTCAGCAACTTGGCAAAGTCTGCTCCTTGTTCCTTCATGTACTTTTTCACAGACATAACTACTAAATCAGCATCCAGCTTATCCCTCTTCCTTATGCAATCACAGATAGTCCTTTCTTTATCATATAGCACAATCCGATTCCCATAAGCTGTTTTCCCCTGTGTAATTCCAATTTCATAAGTATCCTTCTTGCAATAAAAAAACTTATATTTTTCGGTTTCTTTCAAAATTCTTGTATTATATCCTGCCGGGATCGTCATCATAAGCTGAAATGGAGTTCTATCACTTAAATCATGAAAGAAAAGAGCTGTTTCATGAGAGAATACACCCTTAGTGCATCTGTACTGCACAATTACATACTCATCTTCCATATAATTCGCATCGAGATAAAGACCTTTACCAATCCGTTCAATTTGACCTTTTTCAGCCATTCTCTGTAGAACCTTGTTATCAATACCCAACTCACTGACTTGCTTGGCTTCCAAAATGCCATTATTCTTTTGAAACAATTCAAGAATAAGGTCGTTATTCATTCTCTATTTACCTCCCGTCGTCTTTTTCGTTCGTATTTATTATACAATTTACGAACAAAAAAGACAATGTGTAAATCGCAGATTCTTCTCTCAAATATAAACAATTAATACTCTATAGCATTTCTTCAACTGTACCTATCAGTTCATTCGCAATATTGATGCTGTCCATCCTCATTATACTTTCCTCCGAACTACCAGAACTCAGAAGATTTATACTTCCATACCAAACAATTCTCTGATCGATTATCGCAAACTTCTGATGTATATGTGATTTAAAAATAAGCTTTGCTCCTGTTAATAGTATGGAATCAACCATATCTGAAAATGTACTCCTTATTATTTCCTCTTGCTATAACGTGATAAATTCCCCCGTGATACTCTTCTCTCCATGGCCTTCCCATAAGAAAACCTCCTGATACTTACTATTTCCATCTTATCAGAAGGTTTCTATTTGGACAATAACAGTCTAACAGGCGTGCCTAGTGCTATAATCAATTTACCTAATTGCTCCTTTCTTTTTTAGGAGAATTTTAATTTCAGCGACTATTAAGATTACTAAAGGTAAGATAATTTCAAATGGAATTGCATAAATTTTATAAGTTTTAGTTGTAAATTCATACCACTCCATAGTATTGCGAAAAATTATAACCGATAGTATCATCATTAATATTCCGACTGGAACAACAGTTTGTTTGTAATTATTGATGTTCAGGACTTTTGCTATACCTTTGCTGGCAGCGTACAAGCATATGCTTATTTTCACAAACCCGCTAAATATAATAAGTGCTGAGACTATCGCCTCTATCCTCTCTACAAAACCAATACTTATCAATCGTACTGAATGAAAAGTAGTGAAAAGCATAATCGAAGTATTTGCTACTCCCAAAGCAAGAACATTGCTTACAGCGACAATCAAAATTAATGTTCCACTGATAAGCAGGCTCCAGTAATATACTTTATACACACTGCCTTTACTTTGTAAACAGTTCAATACCGCCATAAAAATTACCGTCTCTGCAAAAGGAAAAGTAAATATTAAATATCCAGCATCTAAAACAGGGCTGAATCCATTGTATAAAACCGGTTTCATATTTTTGAACTCAAACAAAGGAGATAATAAAAGAATTATAATTAATAAGAATATCACAGCAACCGGGAAAGTGATAGATGTCCACCGTCCAATAACTTCAATGCCGGCTCTTGCTGCCCAGATACACAAAAATATAATAGGAATTCCAATACTGAATTGTGGTGTTCCTGGCGGTGAGACGTGATGGATGAACTCCGAAAAATCTCTGATAACTAAAGAACCTAAATATAGTGCAAACCAAATAAACGGTAAAGCTAAAATCTTTCCAACTACTTTTCCGAATACCGCATCAAGTATTTCAAAAAGACTTTTCCCCGGGAAAATTGAAAGAAGCCTTGCATAAATAAAAAAAGTCGGTACTGCCATAAGCATCGCAACCAATATTGATATCCACACATCTTGTTTAGCTTCGCTGCTTCCTCCAAAAACTAAAGAGCTCCCTAATATAAACCCAATCATTATTACTATACCCTGCTTTTGTGTAATAATCTCTTTTCTCATAGTTCTCCTACTCTCAAGAAAAATTAATCTCCAACTTTTATAGGCTTATCTAAGAGCCCCAGATTCCGGATATCAATATTTATACTCACATTAACATCCAGGCTTTTAAAAATATCCTTCCAACCCGGTTTGATTTCTTTCCATAACGAAGGCATATCTCTATATATAGTGTTCCCAAATCCGAAAACATCTGCACCGTAATCCTCCTGGACTTTCCTTATAACATTTTTTATATTTGCCTTCAGCATCTCTTCAGTATCATGCTTCAATACTGACCTTTTGTTTTCATCCATAAAGCTTTTATTTGTGCCATTCTCAAGCATAGTTACTTTCGTATTGATCTGGATATTAATGGTTACCTTTCCGTTAGAATATGCAGGTTTTAATTTTGTTTTGCTACCTTCAATCCCCAGTGTTACATTTGCGTGACCGCTTCTGGGAGGTTCTTTTACTGAAAGCACACCGCCTCTTATTTTATCCCTGATAAATAAAAGAGATTTAGTCTCATCTCCATTAAGAAATCCAACAAGTTTATCTCTTTTAAACACCGCACTGCCGGATAGTTCCGCTGTCTTTTCACCTTGGTTTTCGGTTACGCGGATCGCAGGCATAACCGACGATATCCCTTCACCTGATAAATAATTTATAATCTCATATGCTTTGACTCTGTATGTTTTTGATAGATAACGCATTTGTTCACCCAGCATTTTTTTAATCTCGTAAGAGCGTATTTCTGTTGTCAAAATCTGCGAATCAAATATTTCTTTTGCTGTTTTTCCTTTTGATACTATAATATCTATGTTCAGTCTTACTTCAGTATACCGGACCAAAGTATCAAGGATCTTAACAATTCCTTCCTTTGCAACTTCCTGGCTTATTATGACAAGCTGCAATTGACCCCAATATGGCTTGGGTGAAACAATATTTAAAAGATTTCTTACTGCATCAACTACAGTATCTCCATAGGAATCTATTAATTTCGATTTAATTTTTGTATCTCTTCCTCCCTCATTCAAATCCACAGTTTCCACTGTAACCAAATACTTCCCCTGCTCAT
>MGOS01000062.1:0-866 GCA_001797185.1 Clostridiales bacterium GWB2_37_7 | reverse complement strand
TAAGAGTAAGCTTGTCGAGCTCTCTGTAATTACTGCATCCGGATAATAGGATTGAATTTATAATGAATATAGCAATAAGAATAAATACCCTCTTTTTCATGTTTTTTTCCCCTTACTTGATTGCCTGACTCTGTTATTCTCAGTGATTAACTTGGGCCGAAGCTTCATATACCGCCATGGCAACCTTATTAGAGTATCTTTAAAGTCATCAGGCTCAAAAGAAGTCAAATGCAGCATATAGGGTATACCAAAGGACCGCAATTCACATAAATGGAGCAAAAATCCGATAATACCGAAAATTAATCCATACAAGCCCCAAATAGATGCGAGAAGTAAAAAGACGATTCTCATTATAACGAATGTACTCGTAATTCTTGGCATCATCAGGTTGTTTATGGCTGTAAGGGCTACCACAATGACTACGGGAGCACTTACAATTTTTGCTTCCACTGCTGCCTGACCCAAAACTAAAGCGCCAACGATGCTTAAGGTCTGCCCAATACCTGTCGGTACCCGTGACCCTGCCTCTCTCAGTGATTCGAAGATAACCAATAACAGGAACAATTCAAGGGCTGTTGGTAAAGGAACTCCCCGTCTTGCCGAGGCTATGCTTAAAAGTAAAGGGGTAGGTATCATTTCCTGATGGAATGTCACTAACGCACTATAAAAAGCAGGTAAAGTAGTTGTTAGTATAAAGCCTAGAATTCTCAAGAATCTGTTGACTGAAGCGAAATAGAAATTAACGTAATAATCCTCATTGGCTTGAAAATACTCAACAAATAAAAACGGTACAGTTAAAACTAAAGGAGTACCATCTACAATAACAGCTATACGCCCCTCCAAGAGCTTTGCGGCCACTACGTCCG
>MGOS01000061.1:17836-18097 GCA_001797185.1 Clostridiales bacterium GWB2_37_7 | reverse complement strand
GTTTAAAAAACATACCTCTACCCTTATTACCTATAAACTCATTGTTCCTTGCGATGACCTCACCTCTGGATAGGGCCATAACAGGATAGCCCTTTAGCTTAAAACCCTCATAGGCTGTATAATCCACATTGCTGTGCAACATGCTATGCGTCAATTTTACTTCCTTTTCCGGGTCAATGATTACTAAATCCCCGTCACTTCCCGGCAGTAGAGTGCCCTTTCTAGGATACATCCCAAACAGCTTTGCCGGATTTGTACAAC
>MGOS01000061.1:8273-17720 GCA_001797185.1 Clostridiales bacterium GWB2_37_7 | reverse complement strand
CTACAACTTGTATATAGCCTGCTCGAATACCCTGCCACAAAGCTTCGCAATTTTTCCTTCTTCTCAAGGGAGGACTAAGTATGTACCGGAGTCCTTCTTCAACACCATGCATATATTTCTCATCATTCAACAGCAAATATTGAGGACATGTCTCCGCATAGATTCTCTCCCCGAATGCAGCTGCCCTCATAACATGCTGCAATGCAGCTTCGGTACTTAGATGCACGATATAAAGCGGCATATCTTCTATCGCTGCTGCAAGACTTATTGCTCTGCTTACAGCATCCCCCTCACAAAAATCCGGTCTGCTCAGGGCGTGGTATATAGGTGCCGTATAACCTTCATTTGTATATCTCCTTACCAAGTAAGCAATAATTTCGTGATTCTCAGCATGCACCGCCAAAATTCCATGCAGGTCTTTGAGTCTTTCCATAACTCTTAACAAATCTGAATCCTTCAACATATAATCATAAGTCATATAAGCCTTAAAGCTGCTAATCCCTTGATTGACCACCATATCCTCAAGCTGTTTCAATACATCCTCGTTTATGTGCTGAAGCACGCCATGAAAACTGTAATCCACCACTGCATTGTCCTTGGCATATTTATGGTATACCTTTAGCTGATGATCCAGACTGCAGCCTTCTGGTCCAAAGCCCATGTGATCTACAATACTGGTGGTGCCTCCACAAGCGGCAGCTACAGTGCCGGTATAAAAATCATCTCTGGCAACCACACTGCCGGTATGTAGATTGAAATGGGTATGTACATCTACGCCTCCAGGTATAACTAATTTACCAAAAGCATTTATTTCATTGTCATAGCTGCCCTTGAGGCTTGTTCCAATTTCCATGATGATACCGTCAACTATAGAAATATCACCATAAAACAAATCACCGGCTGTAGCAATTTTCCCATTCTTTATAAGTGTTTTCATATTTGACCCCCATTCGTTTACCGAGACATGTCACTCATAGTAAACTCTTAATAAAATCCTCCAGCAGCCTTTTGCAGCTTGACTTTCTATACTTTGCTGTAGATCGTTGATCATCAATAGGTCTGATTAATATACTATAGTAACCGGTTATTTCCTGTACATCTACTAAACCCATGCTGTACATGTTAAGAATTTCTGCTTCGATTTCTCTGTTTCGTACAACAGTAGGTGCAACCGCTCCAAAAGCAAGCCTAATGTCATGAAGACGCTTATCCTCCATATCTGCAAGACCAATAAAGGACAGCTTGGAAAGTACCGTAGACTTTCGTGCGCCTACCTTTCTATACTTAATAATATTAAAATTGCTATTTAGAATTTTAACCTTTGTCACAAGCTCTCCCGATTTTAGAATATTTCTACCAGGTCCTATTATAAAATCTTCTATAGGCACTTCAAAATTTCTACAGCTGCTTTGTATCAGCAAATTAGCATCCAGCGCATAAAGCAAGGGCAGACAGTCACCTGCCGGAGATGAATTACATATGTTGCCTCCAATGGTTGCCATATTTCTTATGCTTGGCGATGCCATTTCAACAAAAACACACTTGTAAAATTCCGGTATCAAGCTGCTTTCGATCAGCTGGCTAAAAGTACAGGCAGCACCTATATACAAATAATTTTCATCTCTTTTTATTTCCGTAAGCTCATCAATTTCAGAAATTAAAACAACAGGCTTATCAAAACAGGGCTCCAGTCCGGTCCATTGTTTTTTCTTAACCATTAGGTCTGTGCCCCCTGCAAAAACTGTGCAGTCGTTGAATTCTAGTAACTCCAGAGCTTCCTTCAGACTCTGAGGCTTATATACCTCTACCATAATCCATCACCTCTTTTTGAAGCGAGCATCACTGCATCTATAATCATGTTGTAGCCGGTGCACCTGCATAAATTTCCTGATATACCCTCTCTAATTTGCTGTTCTGCAGGATGGGGATGTCTTCTTAGCAGACCTTCCGCTGCCATCATCATGCCCGGGCTGCAAAAGCCGCATTGAACTGCTCCTGCCTCTTCAAAGCTCTCTCTTAGAACATCATAGCGCACTGTGTCTCTAAAGCCCTCAATGGTTAAGACTTGTTTATTTTCAGCCTTGCCAACAGGAAAAAGACAGGAGTTCACCAGCTCACCATCAACAAATACTGAACATGCTCCGCACTCGCCTTCGCCGCAGCCTTCCTTTGATCCCAGCAGCCCGCAGTCTTCCCGCAGCACATCCAGGAGGCGCTTTAGAGGGTGTACATACAACTCTATTTCCTGATGATTCAACTGAAGCTTAATATTTTTTATCATCTGCCATTACCTCCATAAGTAACTCCGGTCTAACTGGAATGCTATTGATACCAGCATCTATAGCATCCTCTATCGCCAAGGCATATGCTATGGGCGATCCCACTAAAGTAAGCTCTCCCAGCCCTTTTGCACCAAAAGGACCTCCTGAATATGGCTGACACATCAGCTCACTCTGAATAATAGGTATGTCCATGGCAGTGGGGATAATATAATCAGTACTGGATCTTTGCTTAAATCTGCCCTGCTGATTCTCCATAACCTCCATGCTCGCATATCCAAGACCTTGTACGATCCCTCCATCAATCTGTCCCTTCACAATTCTGTCATCAATCGACTTGCCTATATCAAAAACCGCCCAAACTCCGATAATTTTGCTTTCAAAGGTAAGGGTATCCAGCTCAACCTCCACAGCATTTACACCCCAGGAGTAGTTGGTGTATGCATCCCCGGATAAGCTGTCATTATCCCATTCATAGCCCTCAGGATACTGATAGCTGCATTCAGCCTCCTGTACTGCACCGACTTGCCACTTCTCTTTTAGCTCTATAGCAGCCTCATAGACTAGCCTTCCTACTACAACTATCGTTCTAGATGCTACAGTAGGACCGGAATCGGGGACCCTATCTGTATCAGGATTTATGAATATCACCCTTTCAATTGGAATTTCCAAGGCATTTGCTGCAATCTTTTTCATGGTTGTATTGATGCCTTGACCCATTTCCACATTGGAAATCAATATTTCAACCTCATCCCTGCTGTTTTTTGCAAGCTTTACATGTGCTTTAATATGGTCCCTTTCACCATTGCCCGTAAAGCCACAGCCATGTAAAAACATAGATAATCCTATTCCTCTTCGCTTATTGTCATTTCTAGGCTTCTTTGAGGTTTGCTTTTTTTCTGCAAATCCGGACATTTCCGTTACTCTTTGCACCATTTCAGGCAGTAGGTTCTTATCTCTAAAGATCCCCCCAGTCGTTGACTTATCCCACTTCTTTACAACATTCTGAAGCTTGAATTCCATAGGATCAACCCCCATTTCCTTGGCTGCATGCTCCATATGCATTTCTATGGCAAAAAATGCTTGAGGCGATCCAAAGCCCCTAAATGCTCCGCTTACCACCTTATTTGTAGCGATGGCTTTTCCATGCACCCTCAAATTCTCTACATTATATACCCCTGCCGCTGCAAACATCGCTCTTTGAAGCACTACCCCCGAAAGTCCCGCATAGGCTCCTGCATCTATGACGATATCCGCTTCCAAACCAATCAGCTTAAAGCCTTCATCTACATAGCTCGTCAGACGGATTCTGGAAGGGTGCCTTTTAGTGGTGCATTCTATATCCTCATTTCTTTCTAAAAGCAAGCATACAGGCTTGTTTGCTTTTAGTGCGGCACAAGCTGCCTGCCCTGCAAGAAGTGAAGGATAATCCTCCTTGCCTCCAAAAGCTCCCCCTGTAGTTGCTTGAACAATTCTAACCCTGTCCGACGATATTCCCAAGCAATCAATAACTGCATTCTTAATATAATAAGGGCATTGCAGTGAACCATATATGGTTGCTTTTCCTTCCTTAAATTCTGCTATTACCCCTTGGGGCTCCAGATAAAACTGTTCTTGATATCCTGTTTCGTAAGTGCCCTCATATATGTATTTTGCAATGCGCTTTACCTTATCGATATCACCCTTGCCAAAACTGTAGTCTGCAAAGCTGTTGGTTTCTCCATAAATCGGCAGCAACCCACTATCATCTATGCTAAGAATCGGCTCCAGCTTTTGATAGATCACTTTTGTTGCAGCAATTAACTCCTGGATAACCGCCTTATCGCTGCCAACTATAAGTGCAATAGGCTCACCTATGTAATTTACAACATCCTCAGCAAAAAATGGCCAATCCTCCAAAAGCAGCTTTACCCTATTTCTGCCCGGTATATCATTTTTGCCCACAATGAAATATCCCTCAGGCATGACAGGATATTCGATAGATGCTATTTTTGCCCGCGCTTCTTTTGAACGCAAGGTCTTTGCATACAGCATATCCTCATTTCTCATATCTCCAATATAGCAAGTCAAGCCTGCAAGCTTGTCAGCCACATCATCTCTTTTTACTGGTGCACTAATGTCAGTTTTCATACACCCTCCCCCTCATCCAATATGTTCAAGCAGCAGCTCGTAGTCCTCTATTGTATCCAAATCCATAAGAATACCACGACTGTTAACCTCCACCAAGGCAGTCTCGTTTTGATAAATTACATCTCTCAAGGTGCAAAAATTATTTTGCTGAAGGACTTGTAATGCAATCGTCTTTTGAAAAAGCACAGGATGTCCCTTTCTGCCTTCATAGGTAGGAATTACAATAGCAGCATCAGAATCCAGCATTCTTTGATATACTTCAGGCAATATTAGGGGGTAGTCACCGGGCGTGAAAAAGAATTTGTCAGCTTTTATACAGCTCATACCTTTTTTTACTGAGCTGTACATTCCCTGTAGGTAATCCTGATTGTAAACAAGCTCAATCTTGCTGTATCTTCGTACAATAGGCTGAAGTGCTTCGATATTGAAGCCTCCTACGATATAAACCCTATTGCAGACAGTCAACATATTGTCTATGACATTCTCGATGACTGTCTTGCCTTTGAATTCCAGCGTCATTTTAAAGGTCTTTGCTCTTTTAGAAAGACCTGCCGCTAAAATAATCCCTTCAACCTCCATGGTTTTACCCCCAAATATCCAAGTCTACTGGTTTTTATTTCTTAAGGCTAGCAAAATGTCCTCAGATGTAATAGGAAGCTTTGTAAATCTAACTCCAATTGCATTATATATGGCATTAGCGATAGCTGCCGGTGGTGTATCTATTCCTATTTCACCGACTGATTTCGCGCCGTGTGGTCCAGTAGGCTCATAGCTTTCTGCAAATTCAACCGTCAATTTCTTTATCTCATTACGAGTCGGTATACGATATTTAATAAAATCGTTTGTCAGGAGCTTACCATTTTCTGCATGCTTAACCTCCTCATATAATGCCATACCGATTCCTTGAACAAGACCGCCCTCCACTTGAATAAGTGCCAGGTTCGGGTTTATTGTGACACCGCAGTCCACAATGGCTGTATAATCAACAACTTCTATTTTGCCTGTGTCTGGTTCTATTTCTATCTCAGCAAAGCCTGCCATGAACGGAGGCGGTGACACCTCCCCGCTGTACGATTCACAAGCCAGCAGTTGTTTTTGTTTGTGGCTGTAGTAAAGCTTTGTGGACAAATCAGCTAATTCTATAAAACAACTGCCATCCTTTGCCTTTATCGTTTCACCTATCATCTCCACTTCTGCAGCAGGCAGATTTAGCTTTTCTGCAGCTGCTTCTTCAATAAGTGACTTCATTTTCTTCGCTGCCTTTCTGACTGCATTGCCCGATACATAGGTGGTGCTGGATGCATAGGCTCCACAGTCAAAGGGTGTTAAATCGGTATCAGAGGAGTAAGGTACTACCTTGTCGGTGGATACACCCAATTCCTCGGCAGCGATCTGCGACAATATGGTATCGCTGCCTGTACCAATATCCGTAGCTCCCACCATAAGATTGAAGAAGCCTCCATCATTGAGCTTGATTGTTGCTGACGCCATATCAATTGCAGGAATACCTGAGCCCTGCATTGCAATTGCACCGCCGATACCCCTTACTTTGCTGCCAAGCTGTTTTCTCGGAAATTTCTGCTGCCAATCGCTTAACTCAAGTCCTCTCTTCATGCAATAATCAAGCTTGCAGTTTTCCATCACCATATCCACACCTTCTGTACCTTCACCCATTATCCTAAATACTGGAGAGGATTCTCCTTCCACTATCATGTTTTGCATTCTGAACTTCATTGGGTCAATCCCTATTTTTTCAGCTAATATGTCTATTGTAGATTCCAATGCAAAATTTCCTTGTATTGCGCCATATCCTCTAAAGGCACCTGCCGGAGTTAGATTTGTATACACGACCTTACCACCGAAGCTTACAGCAGTTACCTTGTTGTATAGAGGAAGAGTCTTTGAGCCTGCAACCATAAAAACTGTCAATGCATGCTCTCCATAGGCTCCGGTATTGGATAATATCTTCATATCAATCGCTTTTATGTTTCCACTCTTATCTGCGCCCAAGGTCACATCAAGCTTCATTTGATGTCTGCAATAGGACGCCTCAAATACATCCTCTCTGCTATAAATCAATTTGGCAGGTCTGCCTGTTCTTAGTGCCATTAATGAGGTTATAAACTCCCCATGAAGTGCTTGCTTCCCACCATAGCCGCCGCCTATTCTAGGCTTTATGACTCGAATGTTATCAATTGCCAGGCCAAGAGCTTCAGCTACTATTCGCCTTACATGGAAAGGTGTTTGTGTAGAAGATACAATTGTCAGCCTTCCATAAAGATCGACATATGAAAAACAGGAGTGTGTTTCCATGGCGGTATGATTTTGGGCTTGGGTATAATAAGTCTCAGATACGATATAATCACATTTACCTAAGGCTTCTTCCATGCTTCCAAAGCTCATATTATATTCTGCAGCTATATTTCTTGCAGGCTGATAACCTATAGGAAACATTTCATGTGCTTCCTTCTCAGGGTGAATAATAGTAGGATGATCCACTGCCTTTTCAAAATCCAGTACAGGCTCCAACACCTCATATTCCACTTTAATAAGCTCCAATGCGGCTTCAGCTGAAGCTTCATCTTCAGCGGCAATGGCAGCAATCTCATCACCTATATACCTGACATATTCGTCCAATACAAACTTGTCATGGGGTGAAGGCTCAGGATAGCCTTGACCTGCCCGTGTTACGATATTTCTCGGGACATTTTTATGTGTAAGCACACACTTTACGCCAGCTAGCTTTTCTGCTTGTTCTGTATCAATATTTTTTATCCTGGCAAAGGCATAAGGACTTCTTAGTATCTTTACAACCAAGGTATTTTGAGGTGCTAAGTCATCGGCATAAGCAGGCTTTCCGAAGGATAATCCCATGCCTTCCTTTTTAGGAATGGATTTGTTTACTTCTTTCATCGGGACACCTCCAAATATCTTTTAACAGCCCTTAACTGACCTTCATACCCTGAGCATCTGCATAAATTTCCTACCAAATAATTCTTCATTTCCTCTTCAGTAGGATTTTCAAGCTCCCGCTTCATTGCAATGACAGTCAGCAAAAAACCCGGTGTGCAAAAACCGCACTGTATTGCACCCTCTTCATTCATCATGCCTCCAACCATATCAGCTTCTGCCTGAATACCCTCTATAGTGGTAATATTGTGTCCATCAGCCTTGGCAGCAAGATAAGAGCAAGAAGGTATTGGCTTACCGTCCAGTAGAACTGTACAAACACCACAGCTTGCTGTACCACAGGACTTTTTGACGCTTGATACTCCTGATTTTTTGATTACATCATACAAAACATCACCGGGCATTATTTCAACTTCCTTATTAATATTGTTTATTGTCAAAATAATTCTCATTGTAGCACCTCCTGCACGCATTTTTTCACCAAGGTTTTACATAAATTTCTCCTGTATTCTTCAGATCCTCTGATATCACTGCCAAATTGAAGCTCTTCAGAAGCCAATACTGCTAAGGTTGTTCCGGCTTCACTTGCTTCGACAATGTCTAAAAAGCCAATTGCACCCCTTGCCAGCTTGGCCTTACCAGGTCTGGCACCTATGCTAAGTCTTAAATGTCCGTCTACTAAAGCAGCTGCTGCATTTAGAATTGAGAAATCTGTTTCAGTTTTTCTTACGCTTTCAAAAGCTGCATGTGAGACATTCTTCTTAATGATTATCTTTAAGATAATATCCTTATCCATATCACTATTGAGATAGCTTTCGAGGTCCATACAGCATGCATGATATAGCTCAACCTTTGCATCTAATGCCAATAGAATGGTGATTATATCTGAGAAGCCAAACTTCCCATAAATTGAGCCGCCTATGGTTGAAATATTTCTTACCTGAACACCCATAATAGAGGCAGCTGTTTTGGACAGTACTCCATCAAAGTTCTCTTTAAGTATGCTGCTGGTTTCAATTTCTCTCAAAGTAGCCATGGCTCCGATTTCTATATGACTATCCCTTTCTTGTATATAATCCAAGTCTAAGCCAGATAAGTCTACCGCCTGATCTATGACTCTTTCTCCCAGATTTAAAAAAGCCCCGCCTCCAATTGCTACAGCCCCCTTGCTGCACAACTCATAAGCCTCAGCTATACTAACCGGCTTTATGTATTCCTTGATTTTCAAAAGCAATCTCTCCCTTTATAATGTATTTGTTTTCTAAAGAACCCCACTCATAGCTTTGGCGGGACATTTCGACTCGCACAAGCCACAGCCAAAGCATTCCTGAATATTAACTACAACTCTGTTTGTAATTTCCAAAGCAAAATATGGACAAATCCTCTCACAAATTCCGCATAAATTGCATTTTCCATGATCTATTACAGGATGTGAGGGCTGATACTTCACATTGCCTTTTTGCAAGGGGGTTTCTACCACTTCCTTAACACTTTTGAAATTGAGGCTAGTTAGTACCACCGGTAAATCTTTTAGTATTTTCTGGTACAGATCCTTACCTCTTAGCATTGCAGCTGACAGCATTTGAACAGCATCTGCTCCTGCCAGTAAAAACTCAACAATATCTGTTGCACTTTCTATTCCGCCTGCTCCAATTACAGTAAAGTTCGGCATAGCTGTCTTAATCTTGTTTACTATGGCTAGTGCAACAGGCTTGATTGCGGGGCCAGAGGTCCAAACCTCACCGCTTTCATTTCCCATAAGTACTCTTCTCTTTGCTGCATCAAGCTTCAAGGTTGGTCCCAGGGAATTTATTGCAACAATGCCCTTTGCACCGTTTTCCTGTACTACCTTTGCAAAGGCTACCACATCCGGAATATGAGGGCTGATTTTCATAAATACAGGCTTGTTGGTTAAGGCTGTAATCGTCCTTACAGTCTCCCCTATTTGACTTAAATCCTTGCCCACATAATGAGTTGAAACCTCAAAGGCATCACAATACCCCTCCAAAGCTGGTATGAGAACCTCCATATCCTCCTTGGAGTAGCCAACACTCAAAATCAAAGGAATCTTCAAATCCTTGCGCAAATCAGGGAGTATAATGTTAATCCAATATTTCATAGGGTATTC
>MGOS01000061.1:5935-8217 GCA_001797185.1 Clostridiales bacterium GWB2_37_7 | reverse complement strand
TTCCGCGATTGCCATCATCTTTTCATAGCTTCCTACCAAGGGTCCCGATGCCGGCATGAGCGGATTTTCTAGCTCAATACCTGCGATATTTGTTCTTAAATCCATGTTAATCCCCCTTTTTAACTTAATTCAATCTTCTCCAGACCTTAGACGCCTCATGTCTTGCCGCTTCCATTTCAGACTCGACCTCAAAGACCAACTTATAATCCTTTACCATCTGCTTTCCGGATATCCAAACATGCTTGGGTTTGAAACTATCAAACACACCAAAAACGATATGTCCCAATATATTTTCCTCGTTTATAGGAGTAGGAGAATCATATGGAACTACTATGAAGTCCGCTTTGTAGCCTGCTTCAATTTTTCCTAGCTTAATGTTTAAGCTTGCACTTATAAACTCATAGCCGTTTCTTATAACTTGAACCAAATCCTCCATAGAAAACTTATTTGGACTCCCTAATCTATTTTTCATTGCAAACATTAGATTGAGATAATCTCGTGTTATATTTGAACCCAGCCCGTCATTGCCCAGCAAGCACCTTAGACCATATCCCCTCAAAAGATCATAATTTGGCAACCCAACTGCATTATTCATGTTAGAAGTTGGATTTATTGCAACATAGCAGCATCGCTCAGCGATCAAAGCAGCTTCCTCTTCATTTATATGTACACAGTGGGCGAGTATAGAATTTTTATTTAAGAGTCCATAGCTGTCCAATCTTTCCACAATGCTTTTGTTGTAGCTTTGGTAGCAGTCACGTACATCGTCTATGCTTTCTGCTACATGTATGTGAACAGGCATATCTCCTATGGATTCCGATATCCTCTTTAGACTATCACTGCTCAAACTCATGGAAGCATGCATACCAAACATACTTCCTGTATGTTCAGAGCCATTTCCCCTAAATCTAATGTTTTCTCGAATGCATTCTTCTAAAGGAAATCTATCACTGGTTTCGAAGCAGTAGATGCTTCTCATTCCCAAACTCTTGCTTACAGCATCATTTAAGGTATCCAATACCCCTTCTATACATAAGCCGCTGGCATGATGGTCAATAATGGAGGTCACACCGCTTTTTATGCAGTCTATTCCGTAAGACATTGCGCTATAGTAAGCCGCTGTCTGATCTAGCTGTTTATCAAGCTTCCACCAAAGCTGTTCCAATATGTCAGTAAAGTTCTTGGGGTTAAAGGGTATATTCATTCCTCTTGCAAAGGCGGAATATATGTGGGTATGACAGTTTGTCATCCCAGGCATTAGTATACAGCCTCTGCCGTCAACTACTTCCTCTGCCCCTGAAAAGCTTTCCATATCTCCAATTTCTGTAATCTCACTATTAAACTTTATATAGCCATTGTCGATATAGCTTTTGTAATCATAAATTTTTATGTTTATAATTGCCTTCATTTACTCACTCCCTACCGCTGCTTGTCAGATTTTAATAAAGTGTTCAAGCCTAACTAATATATTTATATAGTTAACAGGCTTAAATATGCCAAGTTAATGAAAAAACAAAGGAAATATAAACTGGAAATGCAGATGAGAGGGACACCTTTGTATAAGGCTGCAAGATTGGAAAAAGAGCTTGGATTAAGGCAGTATATATGAAAACAAAACCTCACAGCTTTCACTGTGAGGTTTTTACAAAGCGATATTATTGTGTTACTTGCCAAGCTTGCGTAGAGCCCAATATACTGCACGAATATGTCCAATAAAAACTATGATTACAATAATAATAAATATTAAGGGGTAGTTCCTGGCGAATTCAAGTATCCTATCTAACATAATTAATTACCTACCTATTAAAGATTATTAATATTTTACCTTTAATTTACAGGAAATACTATAGGCTTTATCAATTAATACACCACTTTACAAGTTTCTAGGCATTCTCATTTAATCCGAGGAAGCCCCTGACAACACTTGCGACTGCGGAATAAATATTGCTGTTTTCGAGTTTCTGCACGAAAGTCTCGAAAATTAGTTCCTGGGTCAATTGGTCTGCTACAGCACGTTTTACGGTTTGTGGGCTCTGAAATTGGTACTCACAAAACCGCGGAGCTATAAAGGGTAACACCTGCACAAATGCAAATGTAATGGCAAGAAGATTTTCATAGCCCTCTACCTTATGTTCTATGAAAACTTTAATGTCCTTGCCCTTAACGGTACTAATAAACACTTTGATTGAATCAAATATTTGTATGTCTGTTGTAGTAAATATTGATGCAGAGTTTGCTTCATCGAATTACTGAGAATACTAATCATAGTCGGATGCCTCCTA
>MGOS01000061.1:0-5900 GCA_001797185.1 Clostridiales bacterium GWB2_37_7 | reverse complement strand
GTGGTGTTTCGTAATAGGCATATTGATTTATACTAATTAAACCACTTCTTAACTCATACAGAGTATCCCTAGTCAAAAACCTACCCAAAGTAGCCGTATAATATCTACCCTTCAGATAATGCAGCCCACTCTCCGGGTCAAATTGATAACTGCTATAGCGGAATAGATTTGCATTTCTCAGTAACTCTCCATTGCCAGTGGTAACTGCTTCTGGCGTATCAGTTAGCAGCCCCCAGGAATCGAACTCATAGTTCACCACTTTATCGCCTGTTTCATCCGCCAAGGCAACTACATTTCCATGCACATCAAGAATGTAGAAGTAGGTCATTGGGTTGCTGCTGTGTAATCAATCATGTGCATCAATCTGCCGGAGGTATCACGTGTAAAGAAGTACTTGAGATTATTCTGTTGTGTTCCGCTGTTTTCTTCCGTTACATAAGCCAGGTCATCACCATCGTAGTAGTACCGTTCCGTCCTTGTGGGAGTAATCTTCCGGGTTCTTAACCCTTTAGAATCATACTCATAACTGACAATCTCTACACCGCTCAGATCAATCAGTATCAGCTGGTTTTCAGCGTTGTAGGCGAAGGTATATAATGCCAATTTTCTAACAGGAGTAATTCTCCAAGTAAGTAATACGACATGCTTTACTTACAAATCAGGAGTATCGAATTCAATTGACAAAGCTCAATATGTTAATTTGCTTTCATTATAGTTTTGGAAAAATACTTTTAAGTGGATTTTCTATGCAATAGAAAAACTCCTCTCTGGTTTTATTCTTACCAAAAAGGAGTTATTATTTCATACACCCACAGAATTATTCACAGTCTCTTGACTCTTGAGTACGCAATCAAAGGTTAGCAGGATTTTCTATTTTCACATACTCTGCCATCCCTAGTGATTTCTAAGAAAGCACATTCCTTTTAGCTCGAACAATATGCATATTTTCCTATAATGGGTGTGCTGTATCCATAACTTAATAACCTTGAAGCTATCGACCTTGATTTTGATTCCCGGAAATTATGTAGGTTCTTCAATACCCTTCAATACGTTTTCAATAGCACTTCTAACATTTATTGTTTCTTCCTTTTCGAGTAGTTCCTTAAGAGAATATTCGATTATCTCCTTATTTTCATCGGATAGGATATTCGCTAATATACTTATTACAGCTCCTCTTTTTCTAAAGTGTCTATGGTTTAACATCTCTATGAGCTTGAATAAGTATGTGCCTTCTCCTAACAAATATAATGTCCCATAGATATGAAACTTTACCCATGTAACTTTCTCTCTGCTTACTAGGTCAACAAAAAAGTCAACATATTCTTTATCGACTTTATCCATGTTCAGTAATATACTTCCAATTGAACTTGCAGCATATCCTCTGACTAAATCAGTTTTGTCTTTCTTTATTATATCTATTAATAAAGAAAGAACTTTCGGTGAGTCACTAAATCGTAAAGAATCGCAGGCAGTAGCCCTTACTAATCCATCGGTATCATGAAGCAATCTAATTAAAATAATCTCAGCTTCTATATCTTCACAATTTTCAAGTATTTCTGCAACCTGCACTCGAACCTCATCACCTTCATCATAAGACAGTGCATTCAAAATCTCCAAATTTTCAGTAGTAATCTCGTCCAATTCACTTAATTCATTTAGCAACTCGTATTTGTCCTCATTAGTCATATTATTTAAGCTACTTGCCAAATCTTTGATTTTCATATTGATCTCCTCCAAATCGTGTGTAAAATTAGCAGTTTCAAATCTGTTTTATCTTTTTGCACCAAGGGAGTGTATCTTAATTATACACTCCCTTAGTGGTTTATCAACTAATCTACTACCTGCCAAAAGCCATTGAAGCACCTCTTGCAACCATAGCTCCTGTTCCTACTATTAAAGGGTCATCCAGCACTCCGATTCCAGTAGCATCATCAGCAATTAATACAGCAGTAAGTATTCCTCCTACTATAATCAACCCAACTCCTTTAACTATATCCATTCCCCTTACTTCACTTTTATTCTTTTTCTTCTTTTTACTCTTACTATTTTCTTGTCTCTTTTGTTTATCTCTATAGCCCAAATATTTCTGCTGTTGCTTAATCTTTTTCTTTCTCACTGGATCTTTTTCTTTCTCACTGGATCTTTTTCTTCTCTATACATTTCTTGCAACTCTTTTTCACTCTTACCTTGTAACCATGGGTCATTTAACGGTTGAGAACCACGATCTTTAGCAAAACCATTTGGATCAATAAAACTTACTGGATTATTATCTACATATCGAAACCTATTTATATTCGGTATAGGATCAAAGCTCAAAAATCTACCTATCACGGCTGAATAATACCTTGCCTTCAGATAATACAACCCACTCTCCGGATCAAACTGATAGCCCGAGTAACGAAAAGGATTAGCATTCCTCAGTAATTCCCCGTTGCCTGTGGTGACTGCTTCTGGCGTATTGGTCAGGTTACCCCAGGCATCGTATTCAAAGTTTACCACTTTATTGCCGTTTTCATCTGCTAGGGCAACTACATTTCCATGCACATCAAGGATATAGAAGTAAGTTTCGGGAGTTGCTGCAGTATAGTCAATCATGTGCATTAATCGGCCTGCGGTATCACGGGTAAAGAAGTATTTAAGAATATTCTCCTGAGTACTGCTGTTTTCTTCTGTCACATAGGCCAGGTCATCCCCATCGTAGTAATACCACCGCTCTGTCCTTGTAGTAGTGGGTTCTTAACCCTTTGGAATCATACTCATACCTGGCTATCTCGGCACCGCTTAAGTCTATCCGTATCAGCTGGTTTTCAGCGTTGTAGATATAGGTATAGCCATAAGCACCGGTCATGTTTCCGTTATAGTCATGAGTATACTGCTGGATTCCGTTTACATTGGTAATTTCATTGGCAGCATTGTACTCATAATTGGTAGTTGTCGTTGTTCCGGTTATGACGCTTTTCTGAGTACGGTTGCCCAACAGGTCAAACTGGTAGGTTATGCGCTTGCTGGGTGTCTCTATTGTCAAGGTATCGTAATAGCGTTCCTCTGTCAGTTGGTTGACAGAATCATAGCTATATTCTATCCTCTTTTCGGTAAGATTATTGTTTCATCTATCCTCAGTTAGAAAGCCCGAAAGAGAAAAACGAGTACTTCTGTTTAATAAAAGAAATACTCGCTTTACAATCAGATTCATAGAAGAAATTTAACATTTATTGTTTATAACTATGCTTACCTCTCTAAAATAAACCTTGGTGGAGCACCGCATTCCTGCTCAGCTTCAAAGTATGCAAGGTTATTTCCTTTACAAATTATCAGTGAAGGTAAACCATAACCAAAAGCATGCTCTATAGCATTTGGAAGATGTAGAAACTTTGCATCAATTTCTTCACAAAATGAAATTGAATAGCAAACATCGTCCGCACCATGTTTTTCCAGTATTTTAAGTACTGTTGTATAATCGCTGCAGGGTTCTTTTATTTGTTTTAAATATTTTGAGTTTAGTATTATATTCCAATTATGCGATAGTCGCCTAATTGCATCTTTTCTTTTCTTTTCTGAAGATAATTCGTAAATAATTCTTTCTTGATATCTTTTATTGAAAAAAGTCTTAACTATCAATCGCTCATATTCTCTATCCATTTTCTCACCTCTTAACCTATTGAATTTTAGCATAAGTAAAATTTATATTAATCTAAATTTTATTTTTTGGGTAATAATAATGGTCATGTGGGCTAGGTTGTTTCGGTGTACTTGGCCCCTTACGCTCTGGCACATTTGGGTGATAGTGAGGGCCATATGGTCCACGAGGATCATGTTCAGGTTCTTTTCCTCTTCCAGCTCTTTTTGCTTTTTCATAAGCCTCTTTTTTAGATTTAAATCGATATCTTTTTGCAATTGCTTCAGGGCTTCTTTTCTTACTTTTTTGAGCTTTATATATTCTATAACTAACGTAGGCTATTAAAGCTAATCCTGCTATTATTAATAATGCTGGAAAAGCAGCAGTTACAGCTGCTCCTACAACACCGCTCTCCAGTATGCCAATTATACCGACACCAGTGACAGCTAATCGTTCCCATTGTTCTCCGTTAGGGTCATCATTATTTACCGGATCATTTTCACAGTATATATATAGGTTGATTCCAGTATTCTTATCCCTCGTCAAAAACCTTCCAATTACAGCCGTATAATACCTAGCCTTCAGATAATACAGCCCACTCTCTGGATCAAACTGATAACTGCTATAACTGAAAGGATTAGCATTCCTCAGTAATTCACCATTGCCTGTGATAGCTGATTCCGGAGTATTGGTCAGGTTACCCCAGGCATCGTATTCAAAGTTTACCACTTTATTGCCGTTTTCATCTGCTAGGGCAACTACATTTCCATGCACATCAAGGATATAGAAGTAAGTTTCGGGAGTTGCTGCAGTATAGTCAATCATGTGCATTAATCGGCCTGCGGTATCACGGGTAAAGAAGTATTTGAGAATATTCTCTTGAGTACTGCTGTTTTCTTCCGTTACATAGGATAGGTCATCACCGTCGTAATAGTATCGTTCTGTGCGTGTAGGAGTAATCTTCCGGGTTCTTAACCCTTTGGAATCATACTCATACCTGGCTATCTCGGCACCGCTTAAGTCTATCCGTATCAGCTGGTTTTCGGCGTTGTAGGTGAAGGTATAGCCATAGGCACTGGTCATGTTTCCGTTATAATCATGGGTATACTGCGGAGTTCCATTTACATTGGTAATTTCATTGGCAGCATTGAATTCATAATTGGTTGTTGTGGTTGTTCCGGTTATTAAACTCTTTTGGGTACGATTGCCCAGCAGGTCAAACTGGTAGGTTATGCGCTTGCTGGATGTGGAAGTTATTAAATCATCATAATAGCGTTCCTCCGTCAGTTGGTTGACAGAATCATAGCTATATTCTATCCGATTTTTGGTAATATTATTTATGTCCTTAATACGATTATTGTTTTCATCGTATTGATAGCTGTAGTCAAGTACCGGTGTGCCGTTTTGGTTTTCAGTCCGCAGCCTGATGATACGCCCTGCAGCATCGTAATCGTTGTAGGTGTTGTATTTCATGTCATCAGTTCTGATATCAGATTTCTTGAGCCTGGACTCCTCGTCGTACATGAATTCGGCAGAGGTATTGTTTGGACCTGCAATGACCATATTAGCTCCTGATTGGTCATATTCATAGATCATTTGTCTGGAAGCTATAGGAAGCTTGGAGTACTTTGTGGTCAAAACCTGACCATTGGGATCAAAGGTGTATTCTATATTGTCTGTTTCCTCGAAAACAGCCGGAGAAGTCACCTTGGTCATACGGTTAAGGTTATCATAAACAAAGGAGGTTTCTTCAGTACCATTTTTTACAACAGACGTCATGTTACTATCGACGTCATAAACATAGCTCCATTGAGTAGTATCACCGGTATAGGTGATAGCTTGCAGCCGGTCGACAGCATCATACTGGTAGTGTATCTGCTTGCCGTTGGGGAACTTGACATCCTTCAGCAGCTTTTTCTTGTTATACTCAAAGTAGGTTACCCGCCAGTTGCCATCTGTGATTCGCTTCGGCAGCAGCTGCTCGTTATACTGAGTGGCAATGGCTGTATTGAGATAGACAGAAGTAGTGGGGCCTGTTCTTTGATAGTTGTCAATCTGAGTCAGGTTATTTTCCTTGTCATAGAAGTACAGCGATATAAGCCCTCTTGGGTTTTCAGCCTGCTTCATGTTGTCAAGCTTATCATAGGAATACTTAGTTACATTGTTCTTAGCATCAATCATCTGCACTACATTGCCCCGGTTGTCATTTACCATGCTCACTGTGTATCCAAGCTGGTTTCTCACAGCAGTAATGTAATTTCCGTTAGTGTCATAGGTAGCTTTG
>MGOS01000060.1:9698-10924 GCA_001797185.1 Clostridiales bacterium GWB2_37_7 | reverse complement strand
AATCGCATTCCAAAAGTGAGTCCAATGAATAGTGCAATACCTTTTCTTCATTATGCATAGGAATCAACACACTAATATGCGGCAATTCACTATCGTAAATATCATTATAATATATACGCTGCCTTGTAAACATTCGGTTATATGAAAAGATAGCATGTCTAACAGCATATAAGGACATTATAAAAATGACCAAGACAAAATATGCTTTCAGTGCACCAATTATGCCCATTGCCATTCAGCATTCCCATCCTTCCCATCAAACTTCTTTGTTAAAACGTTTATATATATACTATAGATACAAACCAAGTATAAGAAATCAAAAAAAGGACCAAATGTAAAAAACAATATTGCCATGTAAAGAGTTGACGCTTTAAGCAAAAACACCAAATAGACTACATACCTTAAAAATCCAAATATTAAGGAGTACCCCATAACAGCAAACAACATAACGAATTTAGAGCTTCTGCTATAGCTGATCCCTCCCGACACCAAACTTGCTATAACAAAAAAAGACAGCCAAATCCCAACTTGCTGTTTCATATAAAGGTCTGAATAATCTGTAATTGTATAAGGAAAAGCTTCTGGAATAAAAAGAAAGAAAATACTAGCAACCAAGTGAATAAGTAGACCCATTGAAAGATAAGTTGCTATAGGCTTTGCTCTATCTTTTACGTTGTAGCAGATTATAAGTAACAGTAGTACCGCGATAATATTTGAAACAACGAAAGTATCTGATGGTATTTTATTTGGAAGTGTTACAAAAAAAACATCTCCAAAATAAGGAAGGAATTTTCCACTTGTAATAGCGAGCTCCTCGGCAGGAACAAATGCTAATAGTACCTTTAAGCTCCATTCAGAATATATTTTTGTAATCTTGCTATATGTTAGTAGAAGAATAAATAGGCATGGTAAAGAAAACAACAAATAATATGCAGTCATTTCTTTGTAGTTTGGGTTTAAGTGCCGATATGTGCGTGCATAGAACATTTTGGACTTAATCTTTTTTTTGCTGTTTACCACAATAAAGCCCTCTCTTCTATATTTTATATAGCTCACACATTCTCTGCCTCAAAATTTATATACTTACTTTAGAAAATAACAGGACTTTTAAAATACCTGAATATAGAAAATAATTAATACTTTAACAATATAAAAAGAACCATTCACTGAGGCAAATAGTACTCTTTGTAATATATTACTTATGGGGGTCATATGTAAATCTCTTA
>MGOS01000060.1:9388-9667 GCA_001797185.1 Clostridiales bacterium GWB2_37_7 | reverse complement strand
AATAATGCTAATTTTTTCAAATCCTCTGGTACATATAAATTTTGATGTCATAAATAAATCATATAACCTTTTTTTATAAAAAGATATCTATACTCTTATCACACGTAGAACAAATCGGAAGCAAATGATATAATTAGAATATCTTATAGTAAGAAAGAAGGCACTTATGAATAGTAGTTTTAATGCTATGGGTATTTCATCCCCTATTTTGAAGGCCATAGAAGAGATGGGTTTTGAAACACCTACAATAGTACAGAGTAAAGTGGTTCCTCATGTTCT
>MGOS01000060.1:6429-9333 GCA_001797185.1 Clostridiales bacterium GWB2_37_7 | reverse complement strand
TTTGGTATTCCCCTACTGCAAATGATTGATCCGTTTGCTGTAGAGCCGCAGGCTCTAATCCTCACACCAACACGTGAACTGGCAGTACAGGTTGACGGCGACCTCAAGCGAATAGCGAAGCATCTTAAGCACCGTATAACGGCTGTTTACGGACAGCACAACATGAACGCTGAAATTCAAGTCCTCAGTAAAGGTGTATCCATTGTCACGGGAACCCCTGGCCGAGTATTTGATCACATACGACAAGGGAATTTGGCAACCAAAAATATACACTTTTTGGTGCTGGATGAAGCAGATAGGATGCTTGATATGGGCTTTATCGATCAAGTGGTGCGGATTATCAAAACCCTCCCCAAAGATCGTGTAACACTTTTGTTTTCTGCCACCATACCCTCTGAGATTCAGAATATCTGTAAGGAATATATGAAGCTGCCAATAACCATCAAGCTTGAATCACAAACTATGACTGTAGATACCATTCATCAGGTGTACTACCGTGTAGAAAATAATGAAAAGTGTATAAAGTTAAATCTTCTGCTTCAGGTGGAAAAGCCAGAAAGCTGTATGATTTTCTGCAATACACGTGCTGCTGTAGATCGGGTTCAGAGCTTTTTATTTAAAAAAGGCTATAAATGTCAAGCGCTGCACGGTGATATTCCCCAGGGTAGGCGGCTGAAAACCATACAGCAGTTCAAAAAAGGCGAATTTCACATACTTGTAGCTACAGATGTTGCTGCAAGAGGTATTCACGTCGACGATATGTCACTAGTAATCAATTATGACGTTCCCAATGAAAAAGACAACTATGTACATAGGATAGGGCGTACCGGTAGAGCCGGGAATGCAGGCCATGCCATCACTTTGGTTACCAGCGAGGACATTATGAGTCTCTATGCCATAGAAGAGCATATTGGAACCTTAATTCCTGAAGAAGAATTGCCCTCAGAAGGAGTTCTTCATAAGCACAGTAATCGAGCAATCGAGCAGGTAAAAACAGTCGATACAATCGACAAACCCATACCTCCAAATTCCAAAGAAGTCGATATAGTTCATGATATTGATCCTACAACAGAGGTTCATAGCCAAGTGTCCGCAACAAAGAAGCCATTTCTGCAACGTTTGCTGCAGCGCATATTTGGCAAGTAAGCTCTAAGGTGTAACACCTTAGAGCTTACTTGCCAAATATAAGACAAGAAATCAATTTGATCTTTATTCCAATATCTGCACTTTTCCCTGTCCGCCATCAACCAAAACTCTATCCCCCGTCTTAAGTCTTGTAGTGGCATTTATACATCCTACAACAGCGGGTATGCCAAGCTCTCTAGCAACAATGGCCGCATGTGACAGAGGCGCTCCAATGTCGGTAATGATTGCTGCCGCTTTTGGGAAAAGTGGTGTCCAACCAATATTGGTTGTTGATGAAACCAATATTTCACCAGGTTCTAGCTTATCTCCTTCTTCGGGACTTGTAAGAATCCGTACCACTCCTTCTATCCTGCCTGCAGCGCCGGCACAGCCTTTGAGGGTTTCTGAATCAGATATCTCAGCCACCGGCATAGCAGCATCATAATAGTCCAGTCGTCTGTTTGGATCCTTTGCCCACTCAACAGGATTAAAGCGTCCCCTGATAATGGATGGAAATGATGGCATTGCTTTATATTTTTCATAATTTGCTTTTCTTGCAGAAATATTAATGGCTTTTGAAGTCCTTCTAGAAAGAAGGTCTTCCACTTCTTCTATATATAGGAAAAATATATCGTCTCCTAATCCCGTCATTTCCGCAGCTCTAAGAGCGAAAGCACGAATTAACCTAAATACCCTTACAAACTCTGAACGTCCTTCTTCTCTGAGTTGGGCAGCTTCAGCAGCTTTTTCTATTTGCTTATCCAGCCACTTTACTTTATTAGGAAAGCGCTCTTTAAATCGCATTTTGGCAGCCTCATGCTGAGCATGCTGCCTCTTCAGAAGCCCTTCTACATCCATATTTGACTTTTTAGATTCTTCTATCTGTTTTTCAAGCCAGTCAACATCTTCCATAGGATCAGGGATGGACAACTCATATTCATGAGCCCCTCTGTGACCATACTGCAGGAAATATTCCTCCCGGCTCATTTCTCCCTTGATGACCTTGGATATACCTATAACCGGTCCGAGACTTGCTAGCCCGGAGCCCCTTCTAAGGTTGGAAAGGAGCGTGTTTGCGTCTTCTGTTCCAACTAATTTTGTAAGTTTTTTATCCAATGCTGTAATATTCATAAGCTTAATAGCCGCCATGGAGCCTGCATTCAGCGCTTGGAAGAAATGGGGCTGTATTTCATCCTTCCATAAAGAAAGCAGCTCTGCCTTTGTATTTGTTTTTTTAATGCGTTCCCTCATGTTAATGCACCAATCAGGTGTATCTTTCAAGAATGTAGATAAATTTTTAGAAGCCTTTCGAGACTCTTTTGCTATACGCATTACTATAGGAAGCATCACCTTTAACACCTCTAAGCGAGAAAACGGATGAATCGGCATTTGCATTCCGTCAGGCATTTGACCATATAGATCACCCAATAGCTTTAATGCATTTTTGGCATCCTTACCGGTTACAGTCGATATCACTGATACCCTCCTGCTGATATTCATATAGGGTCTTCCACAAATATTGCCGGAAAACACATAATATCCTGGAATAAAATTCATTGAAGCATCAAGCTGTCTTGCAATACTCCAGGAAAATGGGGGATAAACATCAGGTATTGCTTCAGCAACATTGGTATTGGTCCAAAGCTCATCTCCCATGAAAGAATAATTCATTTCATAGGTGTCCAGGTTGCCTGCTGTCAATGTGGTTATAGGTCTTGACTGCAAAAGATACAGCTTCTCCTTTGCTACAGCCCACTCGATATCCTGAGGTCTTTCTAA
>MGOS01000060.1:0-6406 GCA_001797185.1 Clostridiales bacterium GWB2_37_7 | reverse complement strand
ATTTGTACAGCTCAGATGCAAATTTCTGAAACTCATCGGGACCCTCATATTTTCCTTTCGGTCTCATCAATTTGAAATCATAAGCATTAGCTTCCCCGGATACTAGCTGTTCCCCCAGGCCATGGACATAATTGCCTATCATACTTGTATAGCTGCCTGTTATGGGGTCAGCAGTAAATAAAACTCCTGAAATTTCTGATTGTACCATCAACTGAATCACCACTGCAATTTGATGGGAATGATCCATACCTTGAACAGAGCTATATGACTTTACCCGTTCTGACTCTTTTGACCTAAATACCGCATAAATAGCTTCCTCTATATCTTTATCAGCCTTAACATTGAGAACTGTCTCGAACTCTCCTGCAAAAGATGCTTGAGCTGAATCCTCGCTCAAGGCAGATGATCTTACTGCAAATTGAGCTCCCTCATGTTTCTTTCTAATGTCATTCAATAATATAAGAACTTCCCTCCAAGCTTCACTGCTTAATCGCTCCCCTTGAAAAGCTGAAGGAAGGATGACGAAGCCTTCTGGTACAGGATAGCCTTCCTGATACATTTTAGCCAGCATACCGCCCTTTCCACCCGCAAATGCCTGCAGTTCAGGTGTCAATTCTTTAAAGCTTCTAACCACATTTCTCATTAATATTTCCCCCCTTCACTAATTACCAAATATATTAATTTCATTGCCGTCAATTCCCAGCGCTCTGGTCATGATTGCTTCCAGAGAAGCTTTATACCTTAATGATTTTGTTTTATCTTCAATATATTCACCGAAGAACATACTTTGCGGTACTGACGTTACAGCTCTCAATAATATATCCGCAGTTTCAAGTGGGAATTCGACTTGAAAAATACCTTCATTGACTCCTTGCTCAATAATCCGTGCAAATGGATCAACATACTTTTGAACAATTGTACTTGTATATTTATATAGTGTGAAATCTGACTTCAATAACATACACAAGTACCCTATAAGCTCTTTTTTAGGTCTTTGAGAAGATATCTTTTTTTCCAAAAACCTTTTTAGCTTTTCCATAGCATCAAGTTTTGTATCATCAATAATAGGCTCAAGTTCTTTTAGCAGACTTTCAGCAAAATTATTGATGCTTTCTACAAGTACTTCATCTTTTGATTTGAAGTAATGATAGAAGCCGCCTTTAGAAAGCCCTGAAGCATCTAAAATATCATCTATACTTGTTTCTTCATAACCTTTTTCCAAAAATAGCTTTTCTGCAAGCTCTACAAGCTCATTTTTTTTAGTAGTATGGTTTTTTGCTGTTTTTGCCATATTTACACCTCCTATAAACAAACCGACGTCGGTTTGTTTATAGGATACATCGCTTCATATACTTTGTCAACTATATTAAATTTTTAGTATTACTTATGGTACTCAATAGCTTTTTTCATATTAAAAACCCTCTGCAAATTAATCAAAGCAGAGGGTTGAAATATCTTATTTCTCTGAATAGAATCCCGAACATTACCCCTCATCCAGTTTATCACGATCAACTCAATTTTTCACACATTAACTTTGATGGATGCTGAATTTGAAAACTCATTTTCAGCTTTATTTCAATTTACTAAAATCCGGTTTTAGGGTGTATTTTTCTATCAAAATAAATATTGCTATAAATAATTCATATATTAACAATGTGTAAACCAAACTCCAACTATTTTTAATAATTAAGATGTTCATTTTTACAAAACTGATTTGAACTATCACAGAAATAATAAATGGCAGCAGCTTCCAATACCATTTCTTTAGTACACAAGTACACAACACCAAAAGAAATGCTTCAATCAAATGATAGAAAAAGATGATTATAATGCTGGACAAAAATAAGTTACCAACCAAATTATTAATTAAACTGATTTGATAGTATTGCTTCCCTAATAGCAAGAGCAATGGTGCTGGAAAATGTATGATGATCATTGCAACAAAGTAGAACGTTATTGCTCTTGTTGATCCATAGCGTCTTTGATTCATTTTTGTAAACCATTGATGATAAATTGATAGAAAAATGACTACTGCAATAAAAGTCATATAGTATCTCCACCAATGTTGCTCATATATTCTTAGATTCACAAACAAATACTCTAAAAGGGTAAAAATAGTTGCAACTGAGAAAATCCAACCATAACGCAGGGAATAAGTCACCATCACAATTGCTGCTGACGGGTAAAGTGTAGTATTGATTAATAGATGACCTAGAAGGTTTTGAGCCCATGGATCAGTAAGTAAACCTGTTTTATATGCATATGCATTAAATAGACCAAGCACGATAAATTCACCAATCCATGTAAAACACGCTGTAAATAAATAAAAAACCAAAAGTGTTGAGACTTTGTAAATGCCTCTTTTCTTATATATGGCATAGGCAGCACTTACAACGCCAATGATAGCTAGGCTTACATACCAGAATAAATTTGTCATAATATACCTCAAAGAGTCTCATTTAATACTTTAAGTAAGTTACATATTAATTATCTATAATATGAATAATCATATTCTTTACTTTGCTATTATTAAGTATTCAAGCTTATAGCTCCAGAAATAGCATTAAGAATTTTATTTATAACGAGGCAAAAATATGTCCCCCACTTCTATCAGTGCCGGGTTCCGATTTCAGCAATAGGAGGTGGGTATATATCCCCTTGCCTCGTTGAAACGCCTTGGGTAGTTTTTTGCAACAAGTGCAAAAAACTTTCAATAAATCTTGTTATAACAAAAAACCTCTGTCGAATAAATCTCAACAGAGGTTTAACTCACTTTCTTCATTATTGCCAACAGAATCATGGCTCCCAAATGCGTAACGCACTTCAGTTGGCATATGTTGAATCTTTAGACTGGATAGCTTCAGTAACTACCACTATTAATCTATGGTTTAAACACTACAACCAACAGCATTTTAAATTGCTCACTAGCCAATAGTGCATGAGATATTCCTGCCGGCATAACTATAGTTTCACCTTTTTTTACATGAAAAGTCTTGTCACCAATTGTAATGTCTGCTTCTCCATCAAGCAAGTATACCATCGCGTCTCCACTTGATGAGTGAGAACTTATTTCTTCCCCTTTATCGAAAGCAAATAAGGTTAAACTTAAGTTTTTTCCTTGTGCCAAGGTCCTGCTAACCACTTGTCCTTCCTGGTAAGTAACCAAAGCATTCATTTCCATTACCTTTGAAAGTTCGATGTTTTTTATATATTGTTCCATTGCTAATCCTCCTTTTATTTTCTAATATCAACTTTAGTTGATCATAATTCTCATGTTAAATATACCATTTTCATGTTTTAAAATCTGTGATTCCAATCACATATAATAAAATATTTGAATATAATCCTATTAACCAAGAACCTATCCGCAATATTTTAAAAGTATCCTTGAATAAATGTATACCCCAAAGAGCGCCAAAACATAACCAATAGTAGAATAAGGAAATACTTTCCACTTTGGATAAAACAGTATACCGAAAGGCTCTGCGATAAATATTTCAAACAACGTAAACATGATTGCCCAAAGTGCTATATACACAGTAACCCCCTTCAAGCTTTTTGGAGCGAATTTAATAAAAACCAACCCCAAAGCAGGTATTATGATCAAATTTGCCCAGAAGCTGTACCACCCCCTATATTCAACACTAACATAGTTGTATAAACGATATTGTTTGCAAAAAAGCATATCACAGGACATAGCTAAGGCAACAATCATTATCATGATTTGAATATCAATAAATCGCAGCTTGCGAATTGCTATAGCTGCTCCTGCTAGTATTAAAGATGTTGCAAGAAAAATCCAAAAGGGAACATACCACACAATTATCACTCCGGTTCTATTAAACATTTCTCTTCAATTACTATTAGCGTTTTATCCTTTTCTAATGCAGATGTAAAACGTGAAATTTTATAGCTATGCCATATCAATTTTTTATTATGAACTTGATTTTTAATATCATATAAGTTAGAATAAACTATACTTTTGAAAACGTATTGAATCTCGTATAATCATGGAGATATGGTCCATAAGTTTCTACCAGACTACCGTAAACAGTCTGACTACGGGGAATTAATTTAGATTTATACTTAAGTGGTTTATTATTAGCGGTATAATATTTAAATGATTTTCAGCCTGTAGACAATCTCTTCAGGTTTTTTATTTTTTGATATTTGGCGAGAAATGAGGGATAGTGTGCAGCTTTTAAAGAAAAAGATTTTAAAAGACGGCAAAAAACTAGAAGGTAATATATTAAAGGTTGATAGTTTTTTGAACCATCAAATTGATGTTGAGTTATTAAATGAAATAGGAAAAGAATTTAAAAAAAGATTTCAAGATAAAAATATTACTAAAATACTTACTCTGGAGGTATCCGGTATTGCAATCGCAGTTATAGCCGCTCAATATTTTAATGTGCCTGTTGTTTTTGCAAAAAAAAACAGAGTCTAAGAATTTAGACAAAGAAGTCTATGAGGGCAGTGTCTATTCATACACAAAGGCTCAGCATTATAAAATTCGAGTTTCTAAAGAATATATTTGTAAAGAGGATACCATCTTAATTATTGATGATTTCTTGGCAAACGGACAAGCGATTTTAGGTTTGAAGGAAATTGTTGATGCTGCTAATGCAAATTTAGTAGGAGTTGGCATTGTGATAGAAAAAGGATTTCAAAATGGCGGAAGCATGTTAAGAGAGGCTGGCATAAATATCGAATCCTTAGCTATTATAGATTCTCTGGAAGAAGATGAAATCACTTTTAGGAATAATTAACGTTGATTAAATAATAGGCCATAAGGTTCATACTTATGGCCTATTATTATTTCATCCTTGCATATATATTCATTCGGTATAATTCTACTTTTCATTGATTATTCCATCTTTTCTAAGCCAATTTTTACTAAAGCAATAAATATTCTATAAATGCATTGCATAGTTCTACAATTTTCGCTATAATCATACTAATTGAATATCAAGAGATAGAGGTGGGCCTGACAAGAGTAGATAAGATAAGGTATGAGAGATATCGTTGATTCTTATTGAAAGGGGAAGGCCCCGAAGGGTGGATTTTCTCGAATCTATGCCTGGTTTCCGGATTAAGAGTCCTGCGACTGTCACCAATATTGGTGGAGAGCTATCGTTTTGTATGCATTATTTTATTTTGTCTATATAAATCGCACTAAAGTTTTGACATTGAAGTATATGAGTACTTTGTGCGACTTATAAACAGCGGATAACATTTCGTGCTATTTCAGTAAATGTAAATTGTTTAGCACGAAATATATTAAACAAGGCGATTAGTATTTTCTATCGCCTTGTTTTTTAATTTTTGTTAATTTTTACTAATACTTGGAGGATAATTATGAAGAAAGCAATTGTAGTTGGAGGAGGCTGGGCCGGTTGTGCAGCAGCCATAAGTGCTAGAAAAGCAGGTGCAGAAGTTGTCGTTCTGGAAAGAACGGACATGCTTCTTGGTACCGGACTAGTCGGCGGTATTATGAGAAACAATGGCAGGTATACTGCAACTGAAGAAATGATCGCTATGGGCGGTGGTGATCTTTTTGAAATCTGTGATAGATCCGCAAGACATTCAAATATAGATTTCCCAGGGCACAAGCACGCAAATCTCTATGATATTGCCAAAACGCATGGCGAGGTTTTAGAGTATATGGTCGGCTTGGGTATAAAGCTCTACTTTAATATGCGTGTTACAAATCTTGAGCTTCATGATGGAAAGATACTGAATGTTAAAGATGGAAATGGCAATGTATATGAAGGCAATGTATTCATCGATGCAACAGGTACCGCCGGCCCGATGAACAACTGTATCAAATATGGCAATGGATGTGCGATGTGCATATTAAGGTGCCCAAGCTTCGGAGGAAGAGTTAGTGTTACTGGTCTTGCCAATATAAATGAAACGATGGGTACAAAAGCAGATGGCTCCATAGGTGCTATGAGCGGCTCCTGCAAACTATATAAAGAATCACTTTCAAAGGAAATTCAAAAAGAGCTTAATGAAAATGGGGTAGTCGTTATACCTCTTCCAAAGGAGCTAGTAGAGGACCACCTTGAAGTGAAGGCATGTCAGCAATATGCTCTTCCTGAATTCAAGGACAACTTAGTGTTATTGGATACCGGTCATGCAAAGCTTATGACCCCATATTATAATTTTGAAGCCCTAAGAAAGATACCGGGTTTTGAATATGCCAGATATGAAGACCCATATTCAGGGGGTAAAGGAAACTCCATGAGATATTTTGCCATGGCACCAAGAAATAACCATCTCAAGGTAGCAGGAGTTGATAATCTGTTCTGCTGCGGAGAAAAAGCCGGTCTATTGGTTGGACATACAGAAGCAATTGTAACAGGAACACTAGCCGGACATAACAGCGTAAGACACGCTTTAG
>MGOS01000059.1:17943-18236 GCA_001797185.1 Clostridiales bacterium GWB2_37_7 | reverse complement strand
CAACTGTATGACCACAAAAAACATTTCTTTAAATGCTTCAGAAGCATTTAATTGTATAAATTCCTCAACCAAAATCATATGACCAGTACTGCTTATCGGCAGCCATTCAGTAATTCCCTCAACGACTCCTAAGAAGACTGCTTTTAATAGTTCAATAAATAACATGATACTCTACCTCCAAAATCTCTATTCCTTATCATATATTGTGTATTTTAACTAACGTCTCGCGTTCATGATATCCACATCGCAAATCCAATCATATGCGTGACAAGTTGACTACATTTTACCATTCA
>MGOS01000059.1:17440-17901 GCA_001797185.1 Clostridiales bacterium GWB2_37_7 | reverse complement strand
ATTATTGATAAAATTTTTAGCGTATACAGATATTCAGCTTGTGCCATCAACATTATTTTCTGAGTGCCGAAATTTAAAAATATTTTAAAATAGTTTAAGAAATTTTTATAATTACTTTATTGGGTTTTTAAAGTTGGACTATATAATGACCTTGTAATCAAAATTTAGGAGGTTATTTTCAATGAACAAAATCAAATTACTCTATGATGTAGTAAAAACCATGAAGGAAAAAGAAGTTTTTGAAGGCAGGCTGAACGTAGAAGGGAAAAAAGATGAAATAAGTGTTTTAAGCTTGGTAAATAAGTTTGCAGCAAATCACCAAAGCGGTGATGTAAAGGCGGACATCAGCCTGGAAGTCGACTGTCAAGGCAACAAGGTTAAGCATGAGAGCAGCCTGGAGTTCAACAAGAAGTGCTGCCCTGGTCATCTGCACCACCAATTTAAGCATGATGCCAGCGACC
>MGOS01000059.1:7825-17427 GCA_001797185.1 Clostridiales bacterium GWB2_37_7 | reverse complement strand
GGCAGAAGAACAGGGCGACAAGGTTGTATTATCGTTGAATCTTAAAGAGGTTGCAGGAGATGAATTTTGCTGCCTGCACAAAAATCTGGCGGATGCCCATAATGGAGAATGCTGCAAGCACCATGAGCATTTCAAAGAATTTATGGATATGGATTGTGAAAGCTGTGACATAACGATTCTGATTAACAAGAACAATGAAATTGAAAAGGTAGAGGTGCAGGTAAAAGGCACAAAATGCTGCGAATCAGGGGATACCTGCATACAGAACCTGAATGCAGTATTAAGCTTGAATTGGTAGAATAGTTTATGGGTGCAAATAAAAGATTTGCGCCCATATTTCTTATGTTCTATTATTAATATATGAAATAAATTTATGAAAGCCGTCAGGTGATTTTTATGTTTAGAAGAAACAGGATGAGAGAATGTCAAATAAAACAGATGAAAATCCATTGCCAATATAACAGGGATTTTCACATGTTTCATAGATATGTAAAATTTTTGCACCCTTTGGGAGTTGTAGTAAACCTATTTATCATTATTTTACTGTTTGGTTATTTTAAATTAGAAGCAGTAGGTATCGCACTGGCTGTATTTTTCAGTTTAACCCAAATAGTTTCTCTTTTTATACTTTTACGCCTGGAGAAAAGAATACTACGACCTCTGGAGAGGCTCCAAAAAGGTGTGGAACATGTAGCTCAAGGGAACTATGATATACGGGTCGAGATGGAGTGCTGCAACGAAGTCGGGATACTTACCGATTCCTTTAATGACATGGTACAGAAGCTCCAGGAAAACGAAAGGGAGAAGTTGGAATACGAAGAAAACAGAAAGGCACTGATTGCCAATATATCCCATGATCTCAAGACCCCCATCACTTCAATCGGAGGATATGTTGAAGCCCTTTTGAACGATGTGGTTACAGACCCAGAAAAACAGAAAAACTATTTGAAGACCATTCATAACAATATGGTTTATATTAATAATCTTATAGACGATCTATTCTTGTTTGCCAAGCTGGATATGCAGAGGCTGCAGTTTAACTTTGAAGCGATAGGCATAAAGCCGTTTATGAGCGACCTTGCGGAGGAGTTCAGAATAGAGCTGGCGGAAAGCTCTATTGTCTGCAACTATAATGATAAGATTTCCGATGAATGCTATGTGAGCATTGACGGCAAGAGAATTTACCAGGCTGTCAGAAATATTATCGGTAATGCCGTAAAATACGGGCTTGAACAGGGCTTGAAGATAGATATTGAACTTTCAAAGGAAGAAGACAATATAAGTATAGATATAAAAGACAACGGTCCGGGCATATCGGAAGATAAGCTGCCTCATGTTTTCGATCGGTTTTACCGCATTGATACAGAGCGTACTAAGGATCTCGTAAGCACAGGGCTGGGACTGTCCATAGCAAAGGAGCTTATCGAAGCAAATAGGGGCAAGATTACTGTGGACAGCAAGCCCGGTGACGGCAGCTGCTTCACCATAACTTTACCGGTCATAAAGTCAAGAGAGGTGTCGCAATGAAGCAAATATTAATTATAGAGGATGACGTAAATATTGCCGAGCTGGAGAGAGACTATCTTCAGCTGAACGGTTATAAAGCGGATATAGTAAGGGACGGTGTTCAGGGTCTCAAGAAAGCGCTGCTGGGCGTATATGATTTGATAATAGTTGATCTTATGCTGCCGGGTAAGGATGGCTACGAGATCGTAAAAGAAGTCCGTGATAAATTTGAGATTCCGGTGATCATTGTTTCAGCTAAAAATGAGGATATTGATAAAATCAGAGGCTTGGGCTTCGGTGCCGATGATTACCTTACAAAGCCCTTTAGCCCCGAGGAGCTGGTTGCCCGGGCCAAGTCCCACATCAAACGTTACGAAAGGCTTACAGGTAAGAGGGCTTCCGTAGAGCTTATTAGCCACAAGGGATTAGAGATTTACCCGGATTCCCACAAGGTGTTTATGAACGGGAAGGAAGTACAGTTAACAACTAAGGAGTACGAGCTTTTGATTTTTCTGGCGCTCCATCCAAACATAGTATTTACTAAGGACCAGCTGTTTGACACAATATGGGGTGAAGAATACTGTGGAGAAACTGCAACGGTAGCGGTTCATATACAGAAGGTAAGGAAGAAAATCGAAAAAAATCCTGCAAATCCTGAATATATAGAAACAATATGGGGCACAGGATACAGATTTAATGGATAAAAGACACTGGAGACGTTCCACGACGCTGTAGTCACCTTGTTTCACAGCTACAGCAACGTCCTTTGCACTTTTTCCATCAAGATCAACTTGAGCATTAAGTTTAGACATAGTGTTATCGCTTAACTTTCCTGATAATAATGCAAGGGCATCTCCCAATTCAGGATGCTTTTCTAATGTGTCCTTACGAATAATAGGCGCTGCATAATAAGGAGGGAAGTAGTTTTTATCATCCTTTAGTATCTTTAGATTGAATGCAGGTATTCTTCCGTCAGTGGCAAATGCGTCATTTACATCTACCTTGCCATCCTTAACTGCTGCGTAAGTAAGTCCAGGATCTAACCCCTTAACACTTTTAAATTCCATTCCATATATCTTTTTCAGGCCATCATAACCATCTGGTCTTTCAATGAATTCATGAGTACTGCCTAGGGTAAGTTCTGATGCATATTTTGCCAAGTCACTGAAGGTTTCTATACCTAATCTATCGGCATTTTCTTTCGTCATAGCTAAGGTATAAGTATTATTAAATCCAAAGGGAGCCAGCCATATGATATTTTTATCTTCTTCGTATTTTTTCTTTACTGTTTGATAAACTGCATCAGGATCTGTCATAGTCTCTAGTCCTAATATATTGATAAGTCCTGTGCCAGTATATTCAGGATAAATATCCAGGTCGCCCTTCTCCAAAGCTTGTGCCACTACATTAGTACCTCCAAGAAATCCCTTAGTCTCAACATTTATATCAGTTTTATCTTCAATTATCGCTTCCATCATATAAACCAATATATCCTGTTCAGTAAAGTTCTTTCCACCAATAACAACAGTTTTATCAGAGCTTGCTGTGTTATTAACACAACCTGTCATTCCAATCACTAAAATCGATATTATATGTTTCGCACTAAACATTTTACATTGATTTCAAATAGTGCAAAACATTTTCCGCAATTCATATGTCGTGAAAAGTACATATTTGATAATACGAAATCAGACGCTTCAACTGATTTTGTAATGATAAATCTTTTTCACGACATATATAGTAATAAAATTATTAATTTTTTTATAAAACCTCACCTTTACCATTTGTAATACTCACAATGTTCAAACCGCTTACATCAATTGACTCATATGTTTGTCTCTAACCGTAAAATAAAGATCCTCTGCAGTTTAAT
Organism: Clostridiales bacterium GWB2_37_7; assembly: GCA_001797185.1. Lineage (GTDB taxonomy): Bacteria > Bacillota > Clostridia > Lutisporales > Lutisporaceae > GWB2-37-7. Next base: position 14,048 of record MGOS01000059.1, on the reverse strand, counting down.
TACCGCAGAGGATTTGAACTTTACTACCTATATTTATTCTGAGAATACAGAATCCTCCATAGACATCATTAGGAAACCACAGAAAGCTGCGTTATCATACTGTAATGAAGCATCCAATTCCTCTTTCATCTGATTGATTTGTTCCCGATAAGCCCGATAGAATTCAAAGGTCGGTTTGGGACTGTATTTTAGTCCCTCCAATTCAAAATATGTGATAACACCTTTCGCTGTGGTGGGTTTAATGAAAACCTCCACGTCAGGTCGGTAATAAATAGGACAGACTGTTATTAACGGCCATTTCGCCAATTTGTATTCGATGAGCAGATCAGACATCAGCTTAAAGCCAAACTCCTGATCCCCATGTAGGAATTCCTTCAATCCATAAGATAAACGCTCCTTCTCGTTGTCGTTGATAGCTTTTATTAGATCTCTGAATTTCGGCTTTTCAAAAATCGAAACCAAAGAAGAATGGCTGACAATCTTCCCTATGGAATCCGCTATTTTGCTTGGGCTTTCGAATTGCTCAACAGCGAAGCTCTCTTGTGCCAGTTTATTCATTTTCTCTACTTTATGCTTCTTTGCTATTTCGAGCATCAACGGATTAGAGAAGCCACCAGGATATCGTTTGAAAAATCTTTCTTCGGCTTCTTTGAGCTTTTCTCTGTTCATAACTTCATCTCCTTTGTTTATTGCTTCTCATTCAATCCATCCCCTTGATATTTGTTCCCTTCTATCAGTGTACTTTTCTTTTTTCTAACTTTGATTCTACCACATGATACGCAATAGGGATGATTACAAGAGTTAATAGCGTAGAAACCATCAAACCACTCATTAATGCTATTGACATCGGTCTAAAAAGCTGACTTTCTGAAAACACCAAGGGCGTTAACCCAATTACGGTCGTAGTCGTGCTGAGCATAATTGGTCTGAAGCGTTTATCTACTGCATCTAAGCATGCTTTCTTGATATCTTTGCCTTGATTTCTTTCACTGTTGATAAAGTCAATGAGCACGATGGCATTATTCACAACAATCCCCAATAAACTCACTATCCCTAAAAGTCCTGTGAAGGATAGCGGCTGTTTAAACAAAAATAATCCTAGAATAGAGCCGATGACAGATAAGGGGATTGTAAGTAAAATAATCAAGGGCTGTATAAATGAATTAAACTGGATGAGCAAAATGCCATATACCAAAAGTATAGCAAAAACAGAGGATATTCCGATATTTCCAAAGTGCTCTACAATCTTCTCCGTTTCTCCGTCGAATACCACTTCCACATCTCCTAACTCCAGCCCTTTCAAGCCTTCCTTTAATTGATCCTGGATTTTAACAGAGCTGTATCCCAGCTTTACATCACTATAAATCATAACTGCTTTATCCCTGTCATATTTTTTTATATTTGGTACTTCTGAAATTAATCGGATATCTGCTACTTCTTTTAATAAAATTTTGTTCCCTGTCATAGAGGATTTTACTGCCATATTTCCAAGATCCTCTGTAGAAGCAATGTTGCTCCTGACGATTATGTCATATTCATTACCGGCTTCTCTAAATACAGAGGCTTTACGCCCCATCAAGGCAATGTTTATTTCCTTTTGCACGTCATATTTGGTGATTCCAAAATAACTAGCTTTTTCTCCATCGATATCCACATAAAACTCATAGGATTTATCTGTGAAATCGTCATCAACATTGATTGTCCCATCAATAGTGGAAAGATGCTGACTTATTTTGCGAGCAGAAGCCTCCAGTTGCTCCATATCCTCTCCGGTTACCCGGATTCTAACCGGAGCACCAATGGGCTCCCCCTGCTCCAACTCCTTAACTGTTGCTGTCCCGCCAACAATTTGGCTATCAAGGACTTCTTGAAGATAATCAGCAAAGGCTGTATTGCTCTTAAATCGAGACCCTTTTTTTAGATCCAAGCGAATCATTACTTGGGCGAAGTCTTGAGATCTGGTATAGATAGGCAAAGTATTATAGAACTTAGGCAGTCCATCCCCAATGGCAGCTGTATCGCTTAATACTTCTTCCTGTTCTTTTAATATCTTTGCTACCTGCTCTACCAAAGCCTCTGTTTTATTTATATCCGTGCTGGACTCTGTCCTCATATCAATATACAGAATATTTGTATCGGCTTTTGGAAAAAACTGCAATCCTAATTGCGCAGCTAATATCATTGAAAGTCCTAAGGCTAAAAAAGCAGCAGCAATTGTTGTTTTCCTTTTTGCCATTCCAATGTGGAGCAAATGATCAAAGAATTTTCTGATTCTAAACTTATTTTCTTTTGTTATGCTCTTCTTAAAGAAGAGATAGGCCATAGTAGGCGTTACAAAGAGCGCCACAAGATAAGAGGCAGACAAGGAAACCATAACGATAATTGGAAGGCTTCTAATATACTCACCTGCTATAGAAGGCAATGTAATCAGCGGAATAAAAGCAGCCACTGTAGTCAGAGTAGAGGTTAAAACCGGAATTGCCACTTCCTTTACCCCCTCTACACAAGCCTTCATCCTATCTTGGTCTTGATCTATCCTTACCTGTATGGCATCACTTACGACAATAGCATTATCTACAAGCATCCCTAAAGAAATAATCAAAGCCGTTATAGAAATCTGATGAATTTCCACGCTTAATAGCCTCATGGCCAAAAAAGTAGCCAGAATAGACAGTGGAATAGCCATGGATACAATCACAGCATTCCTAAGTCCCATACCAATAAACACAACAGCGATTACGAAAATAATACCTTCTATAAGATTAATGATAAAATTGTTTACAGCCTTTTCTACATCCTTAGGTTGATAAAGCACTTGATCAAATTGTATATCTTCTGGTAAATCTTTTTTTAACTCATCAATCTTTTTTTCTACGTCTTTACCAATAAGTACAATATTTTTATCTTGCTGAAAAAATCCAGTCAATAGTATAGCATTGCTGCCATTCTGTTTGATATGATAATTTGAATCCTCTAATTCCATGTATACTTTCGCTATATCTTTTAGCCTTACAACGGCACCAGTTTCTTCCGATCCTGCAATTATCGTGTTTTCTATCTCCTTCAAACCTTTAAAGGTTCCCGATGCTCTTACATTGAATCTTCCCCCATCGTATTTAATTTCTCCTGACGGAATTTCAATGTTTTGCATTTTCAGAATTTGCACAATATCTTCAAGGGAAAGCTTATAATAATTTAGCTGCTCTATATCGATTTCTACTTTAACTTCCTTCTCTTGTTTTCCACTTATATCAAAGCGTGAAATACCGTCAATCTCACTAAGCTCTTTCTTAAAGCTCTCTGCATAATCAGCTAATTCCTCATAGGAATACTTTTCTCCAGACATACTGATGATGATTCCTGCTGTCTCTGTAACATCGGTATTGATTTGGATTTTTTGCACCTCGACCGGCAAATCTGGCTGCAAGTCTTCCATTCTTTGCCGCAGATCTGGCCAGACTTTTTCAATATCTGTTCCTTGATTTAGCTTTAAAACTACGACGGATAGACTATTACGCGACTGAGATTCCGAGTGTTCATATCCCTCCAGCTCTGCAACCTCATCTTCGATTTTGCTCGTTATGAGCTTTTCTACATCCTCTGGTGAAGCACCGGGATAGACAGCAGTAATAATGGCATAAGCTGGTGTAATCTCCGGATTCTCTTGCTTTGGCACAATATAATAGCTATACAATCCCCCAATCATAATCAATGCTGCAAGAAATAGTGTAACCTTTCTTTCTTTAATAGCGGCATAAATAATTCCTTTTCCCATGGTTACACCTCCCCTACTTTTGAATAGTTATTTGATCTTGATCCTTCAGTCTTTGCATTCCTTCTATAATAAGCTGGTCATTATTTTCTATTCCCTGCACCTTCACATAATTTTCATTCACTGCTCCTAATGTGATTTTTCTTCGAGATGCTTTTTCACCGCTTACAACATACACATAGTCTTCTCCATTTGCCATAATCGCAGTGATAGGAATCCATATGCCACTTTCTTCTCCAATGATTAAGTCTAACTTTACAACTACACCCAAAGGTGAAGCTTTTTCTGACAAGGCAATTTCGATTGGATAAGTCCGAGTTTGGTTATCTGGTGTCTGTCCGATATTCGTTACCTCCCCTTCTATGAGCTTTCCTTCGATCCTGATTTTTGCCTTTGTTCCAATTGTGACTTTCTCAAAATCTTTAGAGGACAAACCCACTTTCACAACTTGATTATCGTTTCGTATCACCAGAGCAGGATATCCCGATGCTATCAGCTCTCCTTCCTCATACAAAACATCCACCACGTATCCATTTGAATCAGATTTTATAGTAGCATCTTCCAATAGACTCATCTTATAATCGTAGTCTGCCTGTGCCTGCACCCATTGTCCTTTGGCTGCCGCTTTGTCTTCATCTCTTGCTCCATTCTTCGCCTGTTTCTCTATTTCCTTGGCCGCCTTTAAGTCTGACTCCCTAATATCAAGCTCTAGCTTTACTTTGTCCAGATCATTTTGCGAAATAGCTCCTTCCTCAAATAGCTTTTGGAAATTTTCAAAGTTATCCTTTGCAAAATTATAGCTGTCCTGCGCCTTTTTAACGTTGGCCTCTATTTGCTGAAGCTCCTCTGGGGCAGCACCATTGATGGTCTTAACATATTGAGCCTTTGCTGCATCCATTTGCCCTCTGGCACCAGATAGGGCATACTCTAAGTCTGCTGTATCCAGTTGTATAAGAGGCTGATCGGCTTCAATCTGTTCTCCTGGTTTTACAAAGACCTTCTTAATTTTTCCTCCACTTTTGAAGGCTAGCTTTTTTAACTCTTCTGTTCCAATAATCCCTGTATATTCTAAGACCATAGGCCTTGTTTCCTCTTGCACGTTCAAAATCTTGACAGGTTTTTTCTTACCTTCTGTTACTTGCTCACCGGATTTGGTGGAACAACCTGCAGTCCATATTAAAATAAAAATCATCATGATGGCTACAACTAATCTTTTCATTTTTATCCCCCTTATTTTACAGCTATACCTATATAATTCTTTTTAAAATATCATGAAAATGATAGTAAATAAACCGTTGAATAAGCCTACACATCTTAATCTCATCTTCGCAGTTCTTCATAATGTATTTCATCCCTTCGATGATGTTCGTGGCAAGAACGTGGACAAAAAAATCATTCTCTTCATTGGCTAAATCATCTTTCATTAACCTAGGAAAAATATTATGTTTAAACTTATTCTCTAGAAGAACCTTAATTTCTTCTACCCCACCCTCAAATCTTGTTCCCTCACTGCCTTCCATTAAAATCAGCAGTTCAGCCCGATGTACGCGATTGATAGCAATAAGCTCATTAGCAATATGCTCTATAAACCTATGCCCCTCTTCAGGATGGTTTAAATCCATACACTCTTCTTCAGTTAACTGAATAATCTTATGGTAAGCAGGACTTATTACGTCATAAAATAAATCCTCTTTACTTTCAAAATATCGATATAAATTACCTACCGTCATTCCCCCTCTTTCTGCAATACTCCTCATAGAAGCTTCCTTAAAACCCTTTTCATAAAACTCTGCCAGGGCAGCTTGATGAATCGCTTTTCTAACTTCTTCCTTTAATACTTGCATATAGTAAACACCCATTCATTATTGATTTTATTCTAATTCTAAGACCATTTATCCCTATTGTCAATAAAAAATCCCCTCAAAACATCTGCATGAGGGAACATATAAAACAATGTTAAAGAGAGTATTGATTTTTACTGCTATTGCAGCTGTAATAATGGTTGGAATTCGGAAATTAAAAGATAATCCTGTCACTAAGATTGAGCAATAACCGTCCAAATTAAAAGGGGCTTAGGCAGGGACTATGTAGGTCATTCAGAGCCTCTAAGTTCTCGTTGGTAAAATTGATGTATCCTTTTCTCTGAAGAAGCAATTGCTATGGGATTTTGACATATATACCGAAAATTCTTATTTGAATCAAATTTTTAAAACAACTGCCTTGCTGCTAATACGTTCTTTGAAGTTACATTACAACAAAAAAATCCTCTGGTGAAGAACTCTTCATCAAAGGATTTATACATTTTATTTTACTCTGTAACCATCAAGGTTACATCGTCACAATGAATGGTGTGTTTTAGTTAGCATACTGTCTAATAAGTTTCGATATATCACCAACACTAAATCTTAACTTTCTTTAAACTCTTTCTTGAATTGTTACCTTGATTACATC
>MGOS01000059.1:4708-7783 GCA_001797185.1 Clostridiales bacterium GWB2_37_7 | reverse complement strand
TTGCACTCCTTCATTTATCAGTGCTTCATAGGTTTTCTCTATATCATCACATTCAAAAAGAGCTTGTACAGATTAGCTTTATGCTAAACCTTACAAGCTCCTAAAAAATTCCTTGCGTCCCGTCTGACGAATACTGAAAGATTACTTCAGTATTCGTCAGACTACATTATACGTGGTGGAAAAAGAAAGATGTACTTAATGCAGCGATAACAATTACAACAAGTCCGATTATGATAAGCATGCTCTGAATATCCATACGAGATTGGGTTTTCTTTTTCATAGTCATGTAACTTATGCCTCCTATCTTGTTTTTTCACATTTTGAGTGTTTTAATTGTTTACATTGAGTGAAGGAAAAAATATCTTTTGATATAAACATTGTCATAAATAACTTTCTTTGGCAATCTATTTGAATTATAAAGTTTGTTTCTGTTATTGTATCACAAAACAATGAATAATTAAATATCATGTGAATTGTTTCTACCCAGGGACAAAAGGGACAGGGGACACAGGGGACAGGTTCCTCGTCCCAAACCCTTTCACAATATTCGTCTTTCAATCACTTATAACAAGATTTATTGAAAGTTTTTTGCACTTGTTGCAAAAAAACTACCCCAGGCGTTTCAACGAGGCAGGGGGATATATACCTCCTCCTGCTGCTGAAATCGGAACCCGCCACTTATAGAAGTGGGGGACATATTTTTGCCTCGTTATATTTCATTGAAGCTTGTTGGTGTCAGGGAAAGCGCTGAAAAAGTAGCAAGATTTTAAAAGCCATGTTTATGAGGAATGACACACCATTACCTCGTACAAATAAGTCGCTTAGAGCAAATTCTAGAGCCTAGGATTTTCAGGTGCTTAGTTTTACTTTTTTTATGTGGAGTTTTTCAGCAGTTTCTTAGGCACCGAGTTTAAGAACTTATCTGCATAATAAAAATCCTCTGCTGAATAAAGCTCAACAGAGGATTTAATAATTATTTTATTTACTCCCTAACTATCAACGCTACGACATCACAAGAGTAATTCAAGGGAGTCTTTTATTAAAGATCATGAATTTTTGAAAACGAGGTAAAAAACTTAATTGAAATCAGCATTATAAGTAAAGTAGCTGACAATACGGCCCAGTACATCTCAATACCACTTAGGACAATTCCATATATTAAGGCACCAAGAGGTGAACCTCCTTTGGTAATCATTCCAACGATAGAAAACACACGGGACATATATTCGTTGGGCGTTGCTCTTTGAATATATGTGTTAATTGGAACATTGATAAACATGATTGCTGCAGTTAAAAGGCAAAAAACTACTATCAGCAATGCAAAATACAAAACAGTGCCATTTCCTATTAAAGCTAAGCTGTAGGGGAACAGCAAAATCGAAAACACCAGCATTGTGCACAAGAGCAGGCTACATCCGACAAGCAAAGGTTTTGCCTCATTCTTTTCTTTGCCGAACAGCAAGCCCATCAGAATACTTCCTAACAGCGCTCCCATTATAATTACCATTTGCAAATAGCCGTATTGTGCGTCGGAATACTCTAATCGGATCCTGAAAAACAGCGGCAGCACTACGGAATAAACCGGTTGAATTAAGGCAGATATTGCTAGAAGAAAAACACATAGCTTACCGATTACTTTATTCGCTAAAATAACTCTGATACCCTCGGACAAATCCGCTGCAAATCCCGATAACCCTTTAGCTGACTCTTGTTTAACATGCTTATACCTGATCAACATCTCGCTTATACCCGATAACAAAAATGAGATTCCGTTAATAAAAAGCACTACTGTTATACCCCTGCTAGCATACAGTAAAGTACCGATGACAGGACCCAAAAGATTGGCAAAGATCCTAAGCGTTGCAAGGTTGGAGTTTGCTCGGGTAAGTTCTTCCTTAGCTACCAGCTGGGGCAGCATCCCTTTGGTTGCCGGGTCAAATAGACCGTATAGCAAAGACACAATTATCTGCACCGCCAACAGCAAAGTCAGATTCATCCTGTTCGTATATGCACCAAAAGCCAAGCCCAGTATTACCACGGCACTGGATAAGTCAGTTACCACCATAATTTTCTTCCGATTCAGCCTATCCCCAAATACCCCAGCAAATGGATAGACAAGGAGAGCCGGCATCAAATATAAGAAAGAAAACAATCCTACAGTAGCCGCTGAACCGCCCGCGTCAATGATATACAATGGCATAATCACCATCTGGACACTTGTTCCCGTATCGGAAACCATCCTCCCAAGAAAGTACAACATAAGATTTGTATTTGCAATTTTCCTATCATTTTTCAACAATGATATCACCTCGGTTCTTTTTGTATGCAAAAATGGCTATGATAGGGTTGCAGAAAAAACAATATTCACTATGATAGGATTTCTACATATCCTTTCGCTCCATTGATCCGAATCTTTTGTCCATCTTTAATCAGCTTGGTAGCATTTTCTACGCTCACTACTGCAGGAAGACCGTACTCCCTTGCAACAATGGCGCCATGGGTCATCATCCCGCCTACTTCTGTAACCAAGCCTTTTATCGATACAAACAGTGGTGTCCAGCTTGGATCTGTGAAGGCTGTCACCAGTATATCACCTTCTTCAATGTCGGCATCCTCTAGATTTAAAATGACCCGCGCACGCCCCTCAATAATACCTGATGAAACAGGGACTCCAATCAAAGCGCCCTGAGGAATATTGCTGGTGTCATACTCACCGGTGATAATTTCACCATCAGATGTCATTACACGGGGAGGTGTTAATTTCTCATAGACCTCGTAGTCTCCTTTTCGCTTCACTATGATACTGTAATCCAGCTGATTTGTGTTAACAACCTTCCGAAGTTCTTCAAAGGTTAGATAATAAATATCTTCCGGTTCTTGAATCACTCCTTTTTGGACCAGCAGGACCGCCTCTTTCATTAAAGCCTGCTTATAAACATAAAAACGCTGCATCATCGCATACTTGGGGTATTCCCGGAAGCCGATGAAATTGCGCATAACGCTGATCTTCTTCTTAGTCTTTTCTGCCTTTTGTCTGCCACCGGGCAGTTGTTGCAAACGGCTAATCAGCTCTTG
>MGOS01000059.1:0-4688 GCA_001797185.1 Clostridiales bacterium GWB2_37_7 | reverse complement strand
CTTGAAGTTATTGATAATCAGGGGAATCAGCATCGTCGGCTTCTCGACCCATCTTGGCCTCGTAATATCGATTTCTCCCGGGCAGCGTACACCATATTTACTTAGGTATTTCCGGATAGAATCACCAACGGCCTTGCCGCCTCGAAGCTTCTGCAACTCCTCAAAAAAGGTTTCATCGCTGACATGCTTGAAATGGTCTATTACAGTGGGATACTGCCGAACAACGTCTGCCACATCCAAAAGCTCAAGCCCCATTTCTGCGGTGACATTGTTACTGAGCGATTGAGTAAGTATATCGGTAACGTCCTCTTCATTCAGCCATTTCTTCATGTTTTTCTTGATCCAGTTGGGAGCAAAGACGCCGACAATGCCCACACCGTAGTTTTCCAAAACGATAGACTTATAGGCTTCATCCATATCCTGCAGAATAAAATCGAACAGGTCGGTTCCCGTTTTGCCTTTGATCCTTTGCTCCATATCACGAACTTGCGCATCATGCTTGGCAAAAACTTTGTGTAGGAGATCGGCGTCATTCTCCCGTTCGATTTTTCTCGCTTGTATGAAACCGGAAACCACCTGCCCCATCGAGCCGCCGCTTAAGCCCATTGACGTCTTTCCGCGGGCCAGTGTTTTGATATAATCCTTCCTTTTCAGGACATTGGTAAGCGCCTTCTGTATCAAGATGTCTATCGAACCGAGACCGCTCTTGACAAAAATCTTTGATGCTGTCGGCGAAGCAAGCTCATAGGAGACGTCCATATACATCCGTCCGCCAGCCTCCACTATGGGAGCGCTTGTAATCTTCTTAAGCCAAATTGGAAATAACGACATGCCTAATGGTTTCATGGTATCTGTCATCATCTGCTGGTGACCCATGGACATATAGACATGATTTTTTCCATCATTTACATTGGGTACAGGATATAAAGTGGTAATGGGACGACTCTGAACGATATAAAATAACCCTTCATAAAGACACCATTCGATGTCCTGTGGGAGGCCAAAATACGCCTCAATCCTTCTGCCTGTTTTCTCAAGCTCCAAAATCTGCTCATCCCTTAGCGTTTGCTTTTTCTGTTGGTCAGGTCCAAGCTGCTGTTCCTTCGTGCCGCCTTCTTTTAATGCATAAATAGCCAGTTTTTTTGTCGATATCTTCTTTTCGGCTATCCTGCCCTCCTGCACTTTATAAATATCCGCGTCCACCAGTCCTGAAACCAACGCTTCACCAAGACCGAAGCTGGCATCGATGGACACAACCTTCCTGTGTGACGTGATCGGATCAGCTGTAAACATAATTCCTGCTGCCTCCGGGAAAACCATTTTCTGAACGACTACAGACAGATGGACCTTGTTGTGGTCGAAACCGTTCTGCATTCTGTAAATCACCGCCCGGTCAGTAAAGAGTGACCCCCAGCACTTGCTGATGTGTTTCAGTATGGCTTCCTTTCCTATAATGTTCAAATACGTATCCTGCTGGCCCGCAAAGGATGCCGTCGGCAGATCCTCCGCTGTAGCACTGGAACGCACAGCATAGGCATTTTTATCTCCCAGTTTTGTAAGATGACGGATAACTACTTCCTCAATATCCTTTGCAATTGCCGTCCCTTCTATGACGCTGCGTATCTTTCCGCTGATTTCACGGATTCTTTCCCTGTCCTCCACCTTCAAAAGAGATAGCTGCTCAAGCAGAGCATTAATCTCTGGTGTCTGCCCGATGATTCTTTTATATGCTTCGGTAGTGACGCAGAAGCCCTCCGGTACTCTTATCCCATCAATTCTGAATAGTTCCCCCAGGTTTGCGCCTTTACCCCCGACCATCGCAAGCTTTGTCTTATCGAGTTCCTGAAAGCCAAGCACAAATGAATTCATACATATTCCCCTTTCTTTCTATGCGTTTTAATTTATAAGCGCTGGATTATAAATATTTCTCCTTGTAAAAATTGTTTTTAAATAGGTTTATACATTCATAAAACTCTTTGCTTAAGGCATCAAGATCAAGTTCCGTTTTTCCCGTCAGTTCACTTATATGCCCTTCAACAAGCCAGGTAATTATTTTTACTACAAGCTTTGGATCAATACCATCTTTAAATTTAGAAGTGTCCATGTCATCAAAAGCAATTTTGCTTCTCAGATTTTCGCCTTTGCTATTTGCCAGAATGACTCCTAAATCGTCTTTTACTTCGTCATCGTTTTCAAAATACACACTGTTTAAAAAAGAAAGCATTGCAGGGTGTTTTTTCATAGCTGAAATTTTGATATTAGTCAAAAGTTTAATTCTGTCAAAGAAATCAGTAACACTGTTATCAAGCTTTTCATTGATTTCATTCTTAAGAATATTGCCGCACAATTCAATTAAATATAAATATAAAGCTTTTTTTGTACTGAAGTAATGAAATATCAATGCTTTTGAAACCCCAGCAGCAGCAGCGATATCACTTATAGATGTTTTTTTGTAACCGTTAGTGCCAAAGCATGTAAGGGCAGCATCAATAATTATATTTTGTTTTTCTACAGATAAACTTAAAAATTTCTCCAAAGGACTCACCTCGCAAATATTATTAACCGAATCGATTAATAATAGGATAACACCACTGACCGATTCGGTCAATAGTGTTAAAAATTTTTTTACCGTCATTACGGGTTTTATTCCTTCTTCAACGTGTGATTTTTTCGGCCAAACCGTTTGATCCACTCAAAGACTATATCTGTATTTCAACGAAAAAGTCAAATTACAAAAAAGGAGAGAAATTTTACCAATAGAAAAACCACAATTTGCTTGTTCAAATTGTGGTTTTCCAAGTTACAAGGGATGGTTCTTTTGTACAGGAATAATGGAAGAACCCTAGGAGTTGTTCTTGTAAAACCCCTTACTGCTTCCTTTAAATTTATTTAATGCGTCATTTAATTCTTGTGTTTCTCTTTGTAAACGCCAATCTAATACCAGCCAAATGAATAAAATTGAAATTGCTATAATACCATAGAAAGTAAGACTATACCATCTGGGATACCTATTGAACCAGTGAAACCCTTCAGAAAAGCTAATAGTAATAAAAAGAGACCAAACTCCCCATAAAAAGATTCTTAAAACAGATAAACCGTTCCTGGTAAGAATAAGACCCTGACCAAAACCAATAAGAAGGCAAGCAATCAGTATTTGCATTGAGGTCCATAAGTCTAGTGTAGTTGAACTGCTGGGATCTATAATCTCATATACAAGATAGAAAAAAACAAATGTTACAAAATAGACACATGCTGTAGTTTTTACATCAAACAGAAACAAATATAAGTCTTGCCATTGCTTTTTTTTCATCATCTATTTCCTCCATCTAATTTTCAATTCCAAGCCTACTTTTAAATGTACAGGCAAAATGTCTTGATACCACCAGCCGATCACCGCTTTCAAGCGTCACCTCAATGCGACTGTTAATGATACTTTTTAATTTCTTAATATGATGAAGATTTACCAACTGAGATTTCCCAATCCTAACAAGTCCCATATTCGAGTATTTGTTTTCTATAAAGAATAAAGAATCCTGAGATTCCATCACCGCATCTTTTGTATAAATAAATGTCTTGTTATCTACGGATTCAACGTAGAAAACTTCATCTGACAGCAGTAAAAACTTCTCTCCATCCTTTTGAGCTACAAGCTTTTCCATAGATTCTTTCAAATAAGCAAGTATCTTCTGGATTTCAGAATCAAGCTGCCGACACTTTAAAACGATTTCATTCTCACCTGTTGAAATATGTTCTACTGTTATTTTCAAAGAAACACCTCCCGCTTTAACGGTCAAATCCAGCACCTACTCATTGTCACAGATACGCAGAAAATGTATGGCAATTAACGTCATCCAGCACCATAAGATTGTCAGTGTTATTCGCTGAAACAAGCCGCCATAATCAACAAAACCTGCTACTTGTCCAAACCCCATACTTGTTATTATAAAAAAACAGATGAAAGAGAATCCTGAAACTATAGTATATATTGCCCAACCGTTTTCTTTTTTCTTCATAAAGATTCGAGCGTATTTATAAGCTGCGAAGGGATACCCAATGAAAAGAAGTGCGGAAAAGGCATCGTGTAATACCCCAAAGAGGCTTCTGTTTTCACGGAGTGTGTGTAATCCTGATGGATAACCACTCAAGGGATCTGTTACGAAAAGACCAGCGCCAATCAAGCCTATTGCACAAATAGCTATTATACGCGCACCCCAAACCGAAACACCTTGAGTTTTTGCAATTCGCATAAGCGCGATAGCAAAACAAAAAAGCAATGTACCAACAACAAGGAAGGTTGTAATCTGCGTCCAGCCGAAATTGCCGATTGATAGAGAGCTAATAGGATGCCGCAGCGCACTATATCCTTCACGGGTAGCTCCAGCTATCAGCCACGAGAGTGTAAATAATGGACCTGCAATAATTCCTGATATCAAAAGTTTTTTTGTACTAACATGAAACATTGTCATTTCCTCCTTCAAATTCATAATCTCGGAAACTTAATGGAAGCTTATCGTTGAACATTTCATTCTGAGATGTTCAACGGTTACTTTCAAAGAGATACCTCGCCGTATTTTACACGAGCTCTTATATATTAAAGTATAAGTTAATCTCTTGTGCTAGCTTTTAATCTTCCATAATTTTATAAATGAAAAACTCCAGCACATTATGTAACCTATCATTAACCGCTA
>MGOS01000058.1:20005-29080 GCA_001797185.1 Clostridiales bacterium GWB2_37_7 | reverse complement strand
TTATAAAATTATGGAAGATTAAAAGCTAGCACAAGAGATTAATTTAAGTCATCTAGATAGATTTTCACGTGATAGAATGATTTATAGATATATGATATCACTTTATAAAAGCGGAGAGCGTGAAAAGTTTCGAAATATATATCCGACGTACATAAAAATTTTGAGGATGAACTAGTTCAAAGGATAGAATTTGTTATAGAGATTAAAGAAAGTAATATTTCTCAAAGTGAGGATTATAGATTTGCTTTAGCAGAATCTGAATATATAATAGCAAACTATAAAGACACTGAAAATGTTAAACTATCAGTCGTATATAAAAGTATGGCGGATTTATACAAAAAATTAGGAGATTTAGAAAAATATCAACAATATTTGAAAAAGGCTAAAGAGCAGCTTTATATATGATTAATTAGCAAGAGCATGCAATGCAATGCATAATTAAAGATGTTACGCTGCTGCATACCTGTAATGGTGTGCAGCAGCTTAAATACTTTAAATTGTAAGATGCTCGTGGGCTTCCTTTAAGTGTTCCATTATAGGAAGCTTCTGAGGACATTTTGTTTCACATTCTCCGCATTCTATACAGGGCAATGCATCATTTTCCAATCTCATAACTCGCTTGTAGAAGCTCTTTGACTGTTCAACAGCGTTATAAATATTAGCTTCATTGTAAAGGCTGAAAACATTAGGAATCGGAATGCTTTTTGGACAGGGTACACAATAATTGCAGCCAGTGCACTTTACTTTTGTTTTTGCTTCATAAATAGCCTTTACATTATCAATAATCTTAAGCTCTTCGGCAGAAAGATTATTGGCTACAGCTTTATCCATAATTCCCAGGTTTTCTTCCACTTGCTGCATATTGCTCATACCACTTAGCAAAAGAGTCACTTCAGGGTGGTTCAGCACCCATCTCAAAGCCCATTCTGCAGAAGTTCTATTAGCTCCTATTTTATTAAATTCTGCCTTTATCTCATCAGGTTGATTGGCAGCAAGCTTTCCGCCTAAAAGAGGTTCCATAACTACAACAGCTATATTTTTGGAAGCTGCATATTTGATTTCTTCTTCCCATCTTTTGTTTTCCATGTAGTTAAATTGTACTTGACATAGTGCCCAGTCATAGGCGTCCAGGATTTCTTTAAAGAAATCAATCTCTTCATGGAAGGAGAAGCCCACCTGCTTTATTTTGCCTTCGTTTATGGCTTTGCCTATAAAATCAAGTATTCCTAGCTCCTTGACTGTATTCCAACGTTCCTTGTTCATGGCATGTAGAAGATAGAAATCTACATAATCAACCTGAAGTCTTTGTAGCTGTTCATTTAGATATTTGTCACAATCTGCTATGGATTTTATCATCCAAATAGGCATTTTAGTTGTAAGCTTAACCTTTTCTCGATAGCCATCCTTCAAGGCTTTACCTACCAATACTTCACTTTGTCCACCATGATAGGGATAAGCTGTATCAATGTAGTTTACACCTCCATCTATGGCATGTCTAATCATGTCTATTGACTGGAACTCATCAATCTTTGTCATATCAGCCTCACCTGAGGTGCTTTGAATCGGCAGCCTCATTGCACCAAAGCCCAAAGCTGATACATTGAAACTCAGTTTTCCGAATCTTCTATATTGCATGTATTTAGCCCCCTTAAAATATATATAATAACTATTCTGCAAAAGGGAACATTTTCCTTCTAAAAGTGTATTATTGTGTAAAGCCTGCTGCGATGTTTATTTGTTTTTGATGATAGGGATCAATCTGATTATCCTTATGTCTGGTGCTATTATAGAAATGCAAGTCAAAGTGACCGCTGAAGCCATTGTCTATTATATACTCTACATCGTGTGGCATTGAGGTCATGGAGGCTGCAATTTTCCTTCCATCTACCTCGACAATTACTGCTCTAGCAGTCCAGGAATAAGCTCCCCCCCATATCTCCTTCATTGTTGCAGCATCAGCAGCTGTTAAGGGTTCACTGTCAGCATGAAAAGCGCCAGTTGTTCGTTTTATATTAAAGCTACGCCCCGTGACGAAGTCTGTAATTTTTGCAGTTTTATTTATAGGAAAAACATATTGAGCCTCAGTCCACCAGTCTAACCTTTCGCCATATTTTGCTCCGAGAGTGGGTTTGATTGGCACATTGTGTACAGGGATTTTAACCTCTTGCCCTATATTCAACATAGTACTTAGGGTAAAACCATTTACATTTAAGAGTTCTGTCATAGGTATTCCATATTTTATACTCAAGCTCCATGGATTATCTCCACTTACTACTTTGTGTGTTATGTAAGTAATTGTTGGTGATTGTGTAGTAGTGGTAGGTGCTGTGGGGATAGTCTGGACTGTCACGGCAGGTACCTTTAGCACTTGGTTTACAATAAGCATATCCGTGGTTAAATTGTTCAAAGCTTTTATATTATCAATCGTAGTTTTGAATTTGCTTGCTATTATCCAAAGCGTATCGCCGCTGACTACAGTATAATCCGATGTAGGTGTAGGAATCTTTAATATCTGCCCTATATTTATTGTTTCTGTTGTCATATTGTTAAGAGTCTTTATGGATGAAACCGACACATTAAAACGCTTTGAGAGGATGTAGAGAGAATCTCCTGAAGAAACCTTGTAGATAGTGTATGCTGTTGTGGGCAGTTCAGCTGTGGATTTTTGGGGTATTTTCAATAGCTGTCCAATATATAGACTGTCTGTAATTAAATCATTTGTTGCTTTAATATCGTTGATTGTTGTACCGAACTTAAGGGCAACTGCCCATAAACTGTCTCCTGAAACTACGGTATAGCTGGTATATGTGGTTTGGTTATAGGTTGAACCTGTGGGAGCAATATCTCCTGCTACAATTCCACTGAAAGAAATGGTAGCCACAACAACAGAACCTATCATGATTTTGACAAGATTAATTTTTATATCAGGGAATTGTTCTCTTACGTAGCATTGTATCAACTCTATAAAGCTTTTGTTCTCCAAAGGATTACATCCGTCAAATTCCTTAGAAAACTCAGTGATTAGCGGATCTATGTGTATTATAACTGTACAGCCCTTTGGTTCACACTGCAACTCGTGTCTCAAAATTAATGCCATAATCATACCTCCTTTTTATATATTGATATAGTGTGTACAAAAAAAGTAAGATTATGAATGCAAGAATAAAGGCGGCTGCAGCCGCCTTTGAAGCCCTTGTGCCTTTTCCGAATGGAATGAGGAAATTCTGGCACAGGCAGTTAAAAAGGCGTCTTGTGACGCCTTAAATAGCAAGATTATGCATTTTAAATCAGTTATTTAAATTCTTCAACTAATTTCTCAAAAGCAGGAATTGAGTTCTCAATCATATCAAATTTCACGCAATAGGACATTCTGAAATAGCCCGGATATCCAAAGCCGCTTCCTGGAACAAGAAGTAGATTATATTTCATAGCTCTCTTTACAAATTCAACATCGTCAGCAATTAATGCTTTTGGGAAAAGATAGAAAGCTCCTTGAGGCTTTACACATTGAAATCCCATTCTAGTAAGATTTTCGTATAAAAAGTTTCTTCTTTTCTCATAACCAGCTGTGTCAACCTTTGCATTTATTGCATCTCCTACAACCTTTTGGAACAATCCTGGCGCATTTACAAATCCAAGGGTTCGGTTACAAAAACTAAATGCTTTCATGAGAAGGTCTATACTTTCAATTCTACTGCTTGCAGCGATGTAGCCTATTCTTTCACCTGCAAGGCCTAAAGACTTGCTAAATGAATTTGCGATTATAGCATTTTTGAAAATTGATAACATATTTGGAACTCTGATATTATCATATACGATTTCAGCATAGGGTTGATCTGAAATAACAAATATCGTGCTGCCATATTCCTTTTGCTTTCTTGCTATGATTTCCTCTATGCTTTTAAGTGTTGCTTCATTGTACACTACACCAGTTGGGTTATTAGGATTATTGATTATTATGGCTTTTGTTTTTGAAGTAATGCTTCTTTCGAAGGCTTCTAGGTTAGGCTCAAAGGTTGAAGGATCTGGTTCTACTATTACTGCTTGACCCCCATTGTTATTGATATAAGAATTATATTCAACAAAATATGGAGCAAACACAATAACCTCTTCCATTGGATTAAGAAGCGATTTAAGAATAACATTTAAAGCTCCGGCAGCTCCAACTGTCATGACGATATTTTCAGCAGAAAGCTTAATCGAACTATCCTTTTCCAAAGATTTAGCTATTTTTTCTCGAACATCTGGATAGCCGGCATTGTTCATATATCTATGTGTACCCTTTTCATCACTAAGCACATGTTTTTTAAGTGATTCTATAACTTCAGCCGGAGGTTCTGCATAAGGATTCCCAATACTATAATCATATACTTTATCTGCTCCATGTATTGCAGCAAGTCTTGACCCTTCTTCGAACATTAATCTTATCCATGATGATTTAGCAAGATTCTTAATTATTTCCTTTGAAAACATAAAGTACCTCCTCTTTTATTTTAATATACCTAATTTAATGATATAATATATAAAAATTTATTAATATGAAAAAGTGAAGGAATAATGATCATATAGTGTAAATTTTGAATAAAAAAGAAAATATATTGCTTCATTTTGAAGGAGATGATCTGTTGGATAAATTGGATATTAACTTACTAAAACTTTTGCAAGAAAATGCACGCGTAACCATAAGTGAATTATCAAAAAAAATCGCGTTAAGTAGGCCCAGTATTACAGAGCGCATACTACGATTGCAAGAGAGAGGTATTATTGAGGAATTTACTGCAAGAGTTTCACTAAATGCAATTAATAGAGGCATAATCTTGTTTATTCAGTTAAGTTCTCTTAAGGTGTCTAACAATGATTTTGAACATATGATTATAAAGGATGACGATGTATTAGAGTGCCATCGCGTTACAGGAAATACTTCTTACTTTATAAAAGCTGCCGTAAAAGATATGAGCTGTATGAAAGCATTAATAGATAGGTTAATGCCCTATGGGGATATCAATACTACTATAGTTTTAGAGTCTCCAGTACCATTTCGTCACATAATACCTAAAATTGAAGATTTGTAAGCTATGATATTAAATGTTTGAGCTTTTTCTTGAATATAGCATCCTGAAAGCACCTTTATTCCTCAGAATATGGCAATTATAGGCGAGAATTGTCTTATTATTTGAATTTTTACAAAAAGCAAACAATTGTGAATTTTTATCTTTACTTTTAAAACTCATAAAGTTAAAATTAGAATACAGCGGTCTACAAAAAATATGTTTGAAATCTACTAAATTTGGAAAGAATAAACAAAAAATACAAGGGGGAATATTCTATGAAAGATTACAAGACCGAAAACCTAAGAAACGTCGTACTAATTGGCCATGGCGGTTCAGGTAAAACAACCATAGCAGAGGCTATGCTCTTCAATACTGGAGTGTTGGATAGATTCGGTAAAGTAGACGATGGCACGGCTACAACAGATTTTGACCCTGAGGAAGTAAAAAGAAAGATTTCAATTAGTGCCGCCACAGCTCCCTGTGAAATACACGATGTTAGATTAAATGTTATTGACACACCTGGATATTTTGACTTTATAGGCGAAGTAGTGGCCGCATTAAAGGTTAGTGATAGTGCCGTTATAACAGTTGACAGCGTATCTGGTGTTGAGGTTGGAGTAGAAAAGGCTTGGGATTTTATAAATGATGAAAAAATGCCTGCTCTCTTCTTTGTTAACAAAATGGACAGAGAAAATTCAAACTTCTTAAAGGTTCTGAATCAACTAAGAGAAGTTTTTGGAAATAAAATAGTACCACTGATGGTTCCTATAGGATCAGAAGCGAATTTTAAAGGTGTAATAGATCTAATCGAAATGAGAGCCGTTGTGGCAGAAAATAATAAGTGCATTATCACAGACATACCATCTGGTTTTGAAGACCAAATTGAAGAATATAGAGGCATGATAACTGAAGCAGTTGCACAAACCGATGAAGAATTGATGGAGAAATATTTCGGTGGTGAGGAGCTAACTGCAGATGAAATAATAAAAGGTTTTAGACTTGGTGTAATAGCAGGAGATGTAGTGCCTGTATTATGCGGAGCTGCTTCGAAAAATATGGGTGTAGAGACATTGATGCATACCTTGAGAAAGTTTATGCCTACTCCTGCTGATAGACAAAGTATAACAGGAACAAATGTAAAAACAAATGAAAAATTCACAGCTAAAATTGATGCTGCGACACCATTTAGTGCACAAGTATACAAAACTGTTGCAGACCCATTTGTAGGAAAGATATCAATGTTCAAGGTCTTGTCTGGTGTAATGACGCCTGATATGGAAGTTTACAATGTGAATAAGGAAAAGAAGGAAAAACTAAGCAATCTATTCCTACTTAGAGGTAAGAAGCAGATACCTGTTGATAAGTTGGTCGCAGGGGATATTGGCGCTATTGCAAAGCTGCAATTTACCACAACCGGAGACACACTTTGCGATTTCAACAATCCAATAATATATGATAGCATAAACTTCCCGGCGCCATCCATCGCAATGTCTATTGAGCCAAAGTCAAAAGGAGACGAGGATAAGATTGGTAATGGTCTGCATAGGCTAGTGGAAGAAGATCCGACTCTAAAGGTTGAGAAAAATATTGAAACTCACCAAACCCTTATATCCGGTATGGGAGAGCAGCATCTTGAAATCGTAACTAAGAAGCTTGCAAATAAGTTTGGTATAGAAGTTACTTTAAAGGATCCAAAGATTCCATATAGAGAGACTATAAAGAAGTCTGCTAAAGCAGAAGGCAAGCACAAAAAACAATCCGGGGGCCATGGTCAATATGGACACGTATGGGTGGAGTTTGAACCTATTGTAGGAGATAATACAGAGTTTGAGTTTGTTGATAAGGTTGTTGGAGGCGCTGTACCAAGACAATATATCCCTGCTGTAGAAAAAGGCTTGCGTGAATGTATGGTTGAAGGCGTGTTGGCGGGATATCCTGTAGTAAATCTAAGATGCAGCCTATATGATGGTTCCTTCCATCCTGTCGACTCGGCGGAAATGCCATTCAAAGTTGCAGCTGCACTGGCATATAAGAAGGGTATGGCAAGTGCGGGCCCTGTATTGCTGGAGCCTATCTATCATGTTGAGGTTTTGGTTCCGGATGAATACATGGGAGACATTATCGGAGATTTAAATAAGAAAAGAGGAAGAATACTTGGTATGGAGCAATCTGGCAAGCTTCAAAAAGTGACTGCAGAAGCGCCTTTGGCAGAAATGTTTAAGTATGCAACTGATTTGAGATCTATGACGCAAGCAAGAGGAAGCTTTAGTATGGGTTTCTCAAAATATGAAGAAGTTCCTGCTCAAATAGCTCAAAAAATAATTGATGCTGCTAATGCAAATAAAGAAAAAGAATAAAATTCAAATCTTTAAAATTTATAATGTTTAACAAATACGGCAAAACTTAGTTTTGTCGTATTTTTAATATGAGCCGGAACATCTGTTTTACATAAATTTGCATGTTCCGAAAGCGAATATCAAGAAAGGTTTCCTTAAATGTAAAAATCTATATGGAAGCCTTTCTTAATATGAGCCGGAACATCTATTCTACATTAATTTGTATGTTCCGAAAGCGAATATCAAGAAAGGTTTCCTTAAATGTAAAAATCTATATGGAAGCCTTTCTTATTTACAGGCATATTTATATCATAGCTTCATAAACTAACTAAAGATAATCAAAGAACAAAAGGAATTATTCAACTGATGAGTTGATTTTACCAAATTTGATTATTTTCTAATCCCCAATATAGGAGGAAAATTAATGGTTGAGAGAACTATATCGCTTGGCAACTATGTTACGATCAACGACGTACGAAGAGTTGTAGCTGCAGCAAAAGAGATTAGTGATGATGAGCAGCTTATTGTTTCAATGGAAGCTCATGAAGCTGATAAGGCAGCGAACATTTTTTCTGTGCTGGAAAAGCATGATTTTGAATGCACAACCAAAGGAACTAACAATGGACATGAAATTTTCATCATAGCAAAGAAAAAACATTAATTGGGGGAATTAAGATGGTTCAAGGAACAAATGGAAGCAATGAAGATCGCACAATGAAGCATAGTACGACCCAACGTACTACGATGGAAGATAGATTCAATGAAGATAATCTTAATGATGTAAGCTTGTATGGCGAGTTTGTCTCAACCTTCCACAACTGGGTAAGTTCAGAGGATCTACATGCCAAAGGTGAATATTTGCAGCGATTGGGTAGAACACATTAGCAAACTTAAGGCCTTTCATTTTGAAAGGTCTTTTCAACGCTTCATATAGCTGTCTTCTAGACCTCAGAGTTCTTGTCTTGATGTTTTCTAATGATAAAATTAAATCCTGTAAATAATAATATTTATACTTGAAAATTTTTATGATTTTTATATAATATAATTAAAGGTCAAAGAAAGTCAAAGTCAGGAGGTGGTTTAATATGTCGAGAATAAGTGATTTAATTGAAAGTTTTTTAAATGAGCGCATTGATGAACGCAAAGGTACACTTGAGATTCAAAGAAATGAAATGGCTAATTATTTTAACTGTGCACCATCTCAGATAAATTATGTTCTGACAACTCGATTTACCTCCGACAGAGGTTATGTTATCGAATCCCGCAGAGGTGGTGGCGGCTTTATAAAAATTATGAAAATAAATTTAGATGAAAATGATCATCTGCTTAAAATGCTTTCTGAACGAATAGGTGATAGTGTAAACAAGGAAGGTGCATTTGAATTGCTTGAGATACTGTATCGAAAGAGCTTAATTGATTTGAGAATAAGAAACATCATTAAAAATACAGTGGATGACAATACATTGAGCAGCTTGAATAAGACCTTGAGGGATAAGCTGAGAGCAGAAATTTTAAAAGCAGCTGTAATAGCCGCCATTATTGATAATTATTAATAAGTAAGAAAAGAAGCTTTGCAGAGAAATAAATGAAAAAACACAGCAAAGCCAACTTTGTGTAAATGTTTTTCTACGGCACTAAAGGCCTAAAAAACAAACACAAACTAAGCTTTGCAGAGAAATAAATGAAAA
>MGOS01000058.1:17020-19947 GCA_001797185.1 Clostridiales bacterium GWB2_37_7 | reverse complement strand
TGAAAAACACTGCAAAACTAATTTTGTGTAAATGTTTTTCTACGGCACTAAAGGCCTAAAAAACAAACACAAACTAAGCTTTGCAGAGTTTATAGGAGGTATAGCATGCAGTGTGAAGAATGCGGTAAAAAACCGGCAACAGTCCATATTACAAAAATTGAACAGGGTAAAAAAACGGATATGCATTTATGTGAGCAATGTGCTATGCAGAAAAATCCTATCCCTTTAAGTACTAACTTTTCAGTGCAGGACTTGGTGGCGGGATTGTTAAATTCAGGTAGTGTGGGACCCTTTAAGGTGGATATTGTACAGGAGCCTAAATGCAGCATATGCGGTCTTTCTTACAACAAATTTAAGACCTCAGGAAAATTTGGCTGCAGCAATTGCTATAAGATTTTTGGAGATCGACTTAATCCGCTATTTAAGAAGCTTCATGGAAATATCACCCATACGGGCAAGCTTCCCAATAAGGCAGCAAGTAAGATTAAATTGGTCAGAGAAATAGATAAGCTAAAACAGGACTTAAAGACAGCAGTCAATAATGAGGAATACGAAAAGGCAGCTGAGCTAAGGGATCGAATAAAAGAGCTGAACTACACGGAAAAGGGGGATGTGCAATGAGCAACTGGATTAAAGGCGGCGGTCCAAGCAATGATATTATCTTGAGCAGCAGAGTTAGGCTAGCCCGCAATTTAGCCAATACACCTTTTCCTTCAATGCTGAATAAGGAAAATGGAGCAATTGTTATTGAGAAAATATACAACGAAGAAACAAAAAATGATATTTTTAATAACTATACGTTTTATGACATGCAGGATACAGGCTTTGTTGACAGATATGTTTTGGTAGAACGGCATTTAATAAGCCCAAATCTAGCAAACCAAGGCTCTATTGGAGCGGCTTTAGTAAGCGATAATGAGGAAGTTAGCATCATGCTCAATGAAGAAGACCATATAAGGATTCAGTCGGTGCTTCCAGGGCTGCGACTTAAGGAAGCGTGGAGCACTGCCAGCATCATAGATGATCAAATAGAAAGCAAGGTTGATTATGCATTTGATGAGAGGCTGGGTTATTTGACGAGCTGCCCCACTAATGTAGGAACAGGTCTTAGGGCTTCTATCATGATTCATCTTCCAGGGTTGAATATCAGTTCAAACATCAACAAAATATTGAATGCAGTAACACAGGTTGGTTTGACGATTCGCGGAATATATGGTGAGGGAACTGAGTTTATAGGAAACATATTTCAAATATCCAATCAAATTACTTTGGGTAGATCTGAGGAGGAGACTATAGATAATCTAACAGGCATAACAGAACAAATTATTGATAAGGAAAAAGAAGCCCGGAAAATGCTTTTGCAAAACAACAAAACACTGTTGGAGGATAAGGTGTGGAGAGCCTGGGGAATTATGACAAATGCTCGATGTATAAATGGTCAGGAGTCTATGAAGCTGCTTTCTGAAATAAGATTGGGAGTTGATATGGGAATTCTAAATAATATTCCGACATCAATCCTAAATGAAATAATGGTGGATACCAATAATGCCAGTCTTCAGAAGCGTACAACAGTAGAATTAAACACACAGAATAGGGACATTATAAGAGCAGAAGAAATTAGGAAACTGCTTTTACAGCAATAATGTAAGGAGGATATGATGGGTATTTTTGATAGATTTACAGAAAGAGCTCAAAAGGTAATGGTTTATGCACAGGAAGAAGCTGTAAGACTTAACCACAGCTACATAGGCACAGAGCATATATTGCTGGGCTTGTTAAGAGAGGGAGAAGGAATAGCAGCTAAAGTTCTTAAAGACAGGGGCATAGACATAGAGGCGATCAGGAGCAATACAGAGCAATTGGTCGGGAAGGGACAGGGTAAGGTGACTCAGGTTTTGGGCTATACGCCTAGAACCAAAACTGTATTAGAGTATAGTCTCACTGAAGCGAGAGAGTTAGGACATAATTTTATCGGAACAGAGCATCTGCTTTTGGCTTTGATAAAAGAAGGCGATGGCTTAGGGGCGCAGATACTCAAAGGAGCGGGTTTGAGCTTTGAGAGCTTAATACAGGATGTGACTAAGCTTTTAAATGAAGAACCAAAGGCTAAAATGCAGCAAAAGGCTCAAAATCAAAATCCCAACACGCCAACGTTGAATCAATATGGTAGAGATCTAAACGATATGGCGAAGGATGGCAAGCTGGACCCTATTATTGGCAGGGGCGGAGAGATAGAAAGAGTAATACAAATATTAAGCAGAAGAACCAAGAACAATCCAGTGCTTATCGGAGATCCCGGTGTGGGTAAGACTGCAATTGCTGAAGGCTTGGCTCAAAAGATTTATGAAGGGGATGTGCCGGAGAGTCTAAAGGATAAAAGAGTAGTTACATTAGACTTATCTTCTATGGTAGCTGGTGCTAAATATAGAGGAGAGTTCGAGGAAAGACTTAAAAATGTAATGAATGAAATTCGAGAGAGTAAAAATATCATCTTATTTATAGATGAAATGCATACAATTATAGGTGCTGGGGCTGCCGAAGGAGCAATAGATGCCTCTAACATTCTGAAGCCCGCCCTGGCAAGAGGCGAAGTGCAGGCGATAGGTGCAACTACCTTGGATGAGTTTAAAAAGCATATAGAGAAAGATACTGCCCTTGAGAGGAGATTTCAACCGGTTACTGTTGGTGAACCCAGCAAAGAGGAGGCCTTGCAGATTTTGGAAGGCTTGAGAGACAAATATGAAGCGCATCATAAGGTTAAAATTACAGATCAAGCCATCAAAGCAGCAGTAGAACTCTCAGATAGATATATTACTGATCGATATTTGCCTGATAAAGCTATTGATTTGATTGATGAAGCAGCATCAAGAGTAAGAATAAAGACATTTACAGCACCACCTGACTTAAAGAAATTGGAGGATGAACTG
>MGOS01000058.1:10375-17005 GCA_001797185.1 Clostridiales bacterium GWB2_37_7 | reverse complement strand
GAAAAATCAGAAGCAATCAGCCTTCAGGATTATGAAAAAGCCGCCAAGGTAAGAGATCGAGAAATGGAAATTAATAAGCAGCTTGAAAGCCAAAAAAAGAGCTGGTCAGATAAAGCTCACTCAGATGATTCAGTGGTTGGGGAAGAGGAGGTAGCAGCCATTGTATCCAGCTGGACCGGGATACCTGTAACCAGAATGGCAGAAGAAGAATCTCATAGACTACTGAATTTAGAGAACATATTGCATGATAGAGTGATAGGTCAAGAAGAAGCAGTTGCAGCTGTGGCAAAAGCGATAAAGAGAGCCAGGGTTGGTTTAAAGGATCCAAATAGACCTGTGGGTTCATTTATATTTCTTGGACCAACAGGAGTAGGTAAGACAGAACTGACAAAGGCTTTAGCTGAAGCGCTCTTTGGTGATGAAGGTGCCATGATAAGGATTGATATGTCGGAATATATGGAAAAGCACACGGTATCAAGACTCATTGGGTCTCCTCCCGGCTATGTAGGCTATGATGAGGGCGGACAGCTGACAGAAAAGGTTAAGAGAAAGCCATACTCTGTTGTGCTGCTGGATGAGGTAGAAAAAGCTCATCCAGATGTATTTAATGTATTGCTGCAGATATTAGAGGATGGCAGACTTACAGATGGCAAGGGCAGAACAGTAGATTTTAAAAATACTGTGGTAATAATGACCTCTAATGTTGGTGCACACACTATAAAAAAGCAAAAGGTTCTTGGTTTTACTTCTTCTGCAGATGAAAAAGAAGGCGCATATGAAAAAATGAAGGATAATGTTATGGAGGAGCTTAAAAGAAGCTTTCGTCCTGAGTTTTTAAACAGAATTGATGACATTATTGTTTTTCATCAGCTTGAAGAAGAGCATCTTAAAGAAATTGTGGAGATTATGTTAAAATCTTTGTTAAAGCGTATAGGTGAAATGAATATCGAAATTATTGTTACCGATCAAGCCAAGACTTTATTAATGAAAAAAGGCTTCGATACACAATATGGTGCAAGGCCTTTAAGAAGGGCAATAACCAAGCTGGTAGAGGATCAATTGTCTGAGGAAATACTGAGAGGTAATGTCAAAGCAGGCAGCAAGGTACAGATTGCTGCAGAAGAGGGTAAACTAAAATTTAAGACAATATAAGTATTGAAAAGCAAGGCCCTTGACAAAAATCAAGGGTCTTGCTTTTGTGTTCAAAATATATTGGTGCAATTGTAAAATTATGTAGTATAATAAAACTGAAAAATGTTACGAATATGGATAAATTTGATTTAAATATCTTTATTTAACAAAGAATAAGAATAAGAATGAATCCAAAGGCAAGGAGGGATATTATTGGCTAAAACTAAGACTAAATTTGTATGCAGTGAATGTGGCAATGAATCACCTAAATGGCTGGGCAAATGTCCCGAATGCAGTCAATGGAATACCTTTATTGAAGAATTGGAACAAAAATCTATAGGTGTTAAGTTAGTTGATGAGGGCATCATGCAAAAGCCTTTAGCATTAGATGAAATAAAGATTACAAATGAAAACCGGTTAAGTACAGGGCTGGATGAACTAAACCGAGTTCTGGGAGGCGGTTTAGTAAGTGGCTCACTTATTCTGGTGGGAGGAGATCCTGGAATAGGAAAGTCTACTTTGTTGCTTCAGATGGCTGAGAGCTTAGGTCAATTGGGGATGAAATTATTATATGTTTCAGGTGAAGAGTCTGCATCTCAAATAAAAATTAGAGCTGAAAGAATGGACGTAAAAACGCCTAATATATATCTTTTATCTGAAAACAATATGGAAAATATCGGCTTCATATTAGCGGAGAGTAAACCGAATATCCTTATAATAGACTCTATACAGACGATGTATAATCCAGCCTTGACTTCCGCACCGGGTAGCGTAAGTCAGGTTAGAGAAGCGACACATACACTGATGAGAATGGCAAAAACAACCAACACAACGGTGTTTATTGTCGGACACGTGACAAAGGAAGGCTCTATTGCAGGTCCTAGGGTATTAGAGCATATGGTTGATACAGTTTTATATTTTGAAGGGGACAGTCATTTAACATATAGAATATTAAGGGGAGTTAAAAACAGATTTGGTTCAACCAATGAAATTGGTATTTTTGAGATGTCAGATATAGGCTTAAAGGAAATAGCCAATCCTTCACAAATGCTGTTATCCGGCAGGATGAAAGGAGTACCCGGTAGTTGTATTACTGCAGCGATTGAGGGGACTCGAGCAATGTTAGTCGAGGTGCAGGCACTTACCAGTTATACGAACTTTGGAATGCCTAGAAGAAATTCTGCAGGGGTTGATTACAATAGAGCTATACTCTTAATTGCGGTGCTGGAAAAGCGTGTTGGGTTGCAGCTGGGTAACTCCGATGCATATATCAATGTAGTAGGTGGGATAAAGCTTACAGAACCAGCTGCAGACTTAGGCATACTTGCAGCTATTGCTTCTAGCTATCGGAACAAGGAAATTGATGAGGGTACGATCATTATTGGTGAGGTTGGTTTGGCTGGAGAGGTAAGAGCTGTTAACTTTATGGAGAAAAGAATTAATGAAGCCATGAAGATGGGTTTTAAAACCTGTATAATACCGCAAAATAACGTAATAGGCTTGAAGGATAAATTTAAAATGAAAATAGTTGGTGTTCAGAATGTAAATGAAATGCTAGATATAGCTTTGGGAGGTAAATAGATGAAGGGCGACGGAATAAAAGAAGATATACTCATAAGTTCATTAAAAATGCTTGCTCCTGGAACGTCGCTGCGTGAAGGCTTGGAGAACGTTTTAAAAGCAAAAACCGGAGGATTGATCATTATTGGAGACAGTGAAGAGGTCATGTCTATTGTAGATGGCGGCTTTAACATAAATTCGGATTTTTCCACTGCCCATCTATATGAGCTTGCTAAAATGGACGGCGCAATCATTTTAAGTAGGGATTGTAAAAAAATATTGCTTGCCAATACTCAGCTGATTCCTGATGCCTCTATACCTTCCTCAGAGACAGGAATTAGGCATAGAACAGCAGAGAGAGTAGCGAGACAGACGGGAGAGCTGGTCGTTTCTATCTCTCAGAGAAGAAATATTATAACCATGTACAAGGGTTATATGAAGTATATTCTAAAGGATACCAGTATTATATTATCAAAGGCGAATCAAGCCTTGCAGACACTTACCAAATATAAATCCGTGCTTGACAGGGCCTTTATAAATTTGGGTGCAGTAGAGTATGAGGATATGGCAACGGTTCACGATGTAGCAACTGCCGCTCAGAAATGCGAGTTTGTTATTAGAATTGCCAATGAAGTGGACAGATATATCTATGAGTTGGGCAATGAGGGCAGGTTGGTCAGCATGCAGCTAGAAGAATTAATAGTTGGAGTTAAGGAAGAGGAAGTACTTCTTATCAGAGATTATATGCCGCAGGAAGAGGGAAAAAGCTGTAAGGATATTATTAAATTGCTGCGCAATCTTTCCTCAGATGAGCTTTTGGAGCTACCCTCAATAGTCAAGATTATTGGTTTGGGAAGCAATATAGGCACCATGGACATTCCGCTTTTCCCAAGGGGCTATAGGATGCTTAGTAAGGTACCAAGATTGCCTTTAAATATAATTGAAAATTTAGTGCTCAAGTTCGAAAAATTTCAAAACATTCTAAGTGCATCTATTGAGCAATTAGATGATGTTGAAGGCATTGGAGAGGTTCGTGCTAAAACCATAAAAGAGAGCTTGCGAAAAATGTATGACCAAATTCACACTGAACGTTATCTTTAGTACAAAAGCCTTATCACACTTTCTGTGATAAGGCTTTTGTTATGTCATATTATAAATTCCCAGGGTTTTGATTTTCTCATATTCCTTCAGCATAACATCGTACATGCTGACATCAAGTAAATTACACAAAGCTGCCATGTAAAACAAATTGTTTCCGATTTCCTTCTCTACGACATCTCTGCAACTGCTGCAAATATTCCCTTTGAGATGTGTATCCATAAAGTCTTTGAGCTCCTGCAAGGAAATCTCGTTGGAATAGCATTGTTTTTTGGAATCAATTTCAATACACCCACAGGCAGTAACAGCCTTTACAACTGCTCTATTCACTCGCGTTTGAGATTCTTGGAATTTTGTAAGCACATCAAGGATACTTTTATGGCGTATCAAAAGTTCATCTACGCTATCCTGGAAGTGATTATACAGTAAATCTTTCATCAACTATCACTCCTATATATATGTAAACATAAAATATACTATAGAAAAATAAGTACTGCTTCAGAATTATTCTGCCCTGAAGGGATTTTTAAATGCCTGTAAGATTTTGTGAGATTATTTCCCCGTCAGCAGTCCATATGTTAATTATAAGATTACATATTACCCATGTCAATTTATTATTAGAAGAGATTACATAAAATAATATGTGCAAAATCGTCAAAATTCGGCATTTTATATATTTAATTTGAATTACAAGCTGTAAATTTATGAGGGGGAGTTTATTGATGTTTAACATAGGAGATAAGATCGTTTACCCTATACATGGAGCAGGCATAATAGAATCTATTGAAGAAAAAGAAATATTAGGAAGTAAGGCTAAGTATTATATCATGAAAATGCCAGTGGGGGATATGAGCGTGATGATTCCCTTGGATCATATAGAAGCTTTAGGAATAAGGACTATTATTGATAAGGAAGCTTCTGGGAGAGTTTTGGATATATTATCTCAGAGCCCTACAGAAATGAATAAAGTGTGGTCTAAGAGGTATAGGGAAAACGAAACAAAAATCAAAACTGGAGATATATTTGAAATTGCCGAGATTGTAAAGAATTTGACAATACTAAATAGGGCAAAGAAGCTATCTGCAGGTGAAAAGAAAATACTGTTGAACGCCAAAGGTATCCTGTTGAGTGAACTTATGCTGGTTTTAGAAGTAGATAGTCAAGAAGCAGAAAGCATTTTGGAAGGTACTGTAAAATAATTTAAAAACAGTACTATTTTCTTATATGTTTAAGTGCATATATTTGTTATAATATTATATACTGTACTTGCTTAAGAAATATTTTATATGGATATACTTTATAAAGGAGGTGAACATTGTGATAAAAAGAATATTTAAATGGATTTTGACGGTGATAGGAATAGCAGCAGGAAGTGAGTTAGCGTATCTCTCAATCAAGTATTTTGAGATTACAAATTTATTTGGATATGAGTTGAAGGGTTTTAGCTTAGTTTCTTCCATTGTTATGGGAGGTTTGATTACCGGAATTATTATATTTTTAATATCACCTTGGATTATTAATTTAACAGTTGCAATTACATCCAGAGTAGAAAAATTACTCCAAAGTGCCACTGCCAGCGAGATTGTAGTAGGTATAGTGGGACTCATAGTAGGGCTTGTAATAGCCTACTTAATAAGCAGTGGACCTATTAATCTGATACCTATTCCATGGTTGGCAATTACTCTATCTATCATGTTATATGGGCTTTCGGCATATTTGGGAATCAGCATTTCATCAAAGAAAAGAGAGGATTTGCTGAGTTTTGCTAATCAATTAAGAAAATCCTCACAAAAGGATAGGGAGAAATCTGTAAAGCAAGAAAATAAAGTAACACCAAAAATATTAGATACAAGTGTAATAATTGATGGAAGAATAGCTGATATTTGCAGAACCGGCTTTGTAGAAGGTCCTTTGGTAATTCCATCCTTTGTTTTAGAAGAATTAAGGCACATCGCAGATTCATCTGATTCCTTAAAAAGAAATAGAGGCAGAAGAGGCTTAGATATTCTAAATAAGATACAAAACGAACTGGAGATACCTGTAGAAATTATAGAAAAAGACTTTGAAGAGCTTTCGGAGGTGGACACAAAGCTGCTAAAACTCGCACAAGTAATGAGCGGCAGTGTAGTAACCAATGATTATAATCTAAATAAGGTTGCAGAATTTCAGCGGGTGCCGGTGTTGAATATAAACGAATTAGCAAATGCAGTAAAGCCTGTCGTATTACCCGGTGAAGAAATGGTCGTTCTGATTATTAAAGATGGCAAAGAATCAGGTCAGGGTATTGCTTATCTGGATGACGGTACAATGATAGTCGTAGATGGCGGCAAAAAGTATATTGGTGAAACAATTGAAGTCATTGTTACGAGTGTGTTGCAAACTGCAGCAGGAAGAATGATATTTGTTAAACCGAAGTCAGCGATCGACAAGGTGTCCTAATAAAATAATATTTAAGAAGCCAATTAGCTGCAAAGCAATTGGCTTCTTGTTTAAATGAGGTGTTTACAATTAACACAGCTGTTATACTAGCTGCTGGAAAGGGCAGTCGCATGCAAGCGGGAATAAACAAGCAGTTTTTGATGTTGAACAATGAGCCCATTATTTCATATACCATTAGAGCCTTCAATCAATGTAGTGATATTGATGAGATTGTTGTCGTGACATCACCTGAAGAATTAGAATATTTTAAGAGGAGCATATTGGACAAAAATGATTTTACAAAGGTAAAAAGTGTTGTATTCGGTGGGAACGAAAGGCAGCAGTCTGTATACAATGGAGTTAAGGCTGCAAATTCACATACTGAGCTTATACTGATTCATGATGGAGCAAGACCTTTTGTGA
>MGOS01000058.1:5656-10276 GCA_001797185.1 Clostridiales bacterium GWB2_37_7 | reverse complement strand
TGAAAAGGACTTAATACATAAAGCGCATGAAATGGCTTTGCAAGCCGGCGTTATTGCGACAGATGATGCAATGCTTGTCGAATTGCTTGGGCATAAGGTGATCATGGTAGAGGCAGCCTATGAAAATATAAAAATAACCACACCTGAGGACTTGACCTTGGCAGCGCAGTTAATAAAAATTATTAATAAATAATTATCACAAATCGACAAAATCTGGTATAATAATCCTAGAAGATTTTGGAAGGGTGGTATTATAATGGCTATTGAGTGGAAAGAAGATTTGGCAGTTGGTGTTAAAGAAATAGATACTCAGCATCAAGAATTATTTAGCAAGGTTAATGCTTTGTTTGATGCATGCAACACAGGCAAGGCTAAAGAACAGATCAACCCCGTTATTAGATATTTGCAGGATTATGCCGTGCTGCATTTTGGCGCTGAGGAAAAGCTTCAGAAACAATATGATTATCCAGAGTATGCAAGTCACAAAGCACAGCACGACCAGTTCATAAAGGACTTTTTGGAGCTTAAGGAGAAAATAGAAATAAACGGTGTAACCGGTTTAACAATAGTGCAATTGAACCAAGTATTGGTGAATTGGTTGATAAAGCATATCAGAAAAACAGACAAGGCTTTTGCAGCCTTTCTAAAAGAAAAAGGTGTTCATTAAGGATAGGCATAATAAAGATGGTGTGTATAATAATATGTACATACCATTCGTTTTGCAGTGAAAAAAGTCGAATAAAATATTTCCTAGGAAATATTTGTATTATTGTACGAGATTTCAGAACTGCATGTTTATAAGGAGTAGATGATGTTTAGAATTGGGAATGGATATGATGTTCATCAACTAGTCGAGGGAAGAAGTTTAATAATTGGCGGAGTAAATATAGATTATGAGAAGGGTTTACTGGGACATTCTGATGCGGATGTATTGGTGCATGCAATGATGGATGCTCTGCTGGGGGCTTGCGGAGAAAGAGATATAGGCAAGCACTTCCCGGATACTGATAATTTATATAATGGGATTTCCAGTCTTATGCTTCTAGCCAAGGTTAGGGATATAATAGCTGCGAAAGGCTATAAGGTCGGAAATATAGACAGTATTATCGTAGCGCAAGCCCCCAAAATGGCACCTCATATAGATAAAATGAAGCAAAATATTGCTAAAGTACTAGGTGTTAGTATAGAAGATATAAATATAAAGGCTACGACTACAGAGAAGCTTGGATTTGCTGGAAGGGGCGAAGGTATTGCCTCTTATGCAGTTGCAAGTCTATATAAACCATAAGCATAGAGGTGAAATGATGCAGTATAGCAAGATTTATATACCTACCGTTAAGGATGCCGTGCAGGAGTCAGAGGCATTAAATTATAGACTATTGCATAAAGCAGGCTATGCTAGAAAAAACGCTGCAGGTATTTTCTCCCTGTTGCCTCTTGGCAACAGGGTACTACAAAGACTTATAAGCATAATAGAAGATAGATTAGAGGCTTTCGACATTTTTGAAATATTTCTGTCCCCTACAGTTTCAATTGAGGACTTTTATAAAAACATAATGACAGGGAAAAAATCTGCCAAGGAACTGTCCATTGGAGCTTGGCATAGGAAGACAAATATTGTAGAGGGTATAAGGCCGAGGCTTGGCTTGTTGCAGCCTAAGGTATGGGAAGCTATAGAAGGCTTTAAACTTCTTGAGAATATGGATGCTCTTAATATTGAACATAACATTGCTGTTGAAGCATATAGAAAAATAATGAGGGACTTAAATGTAGATTTTATAGAAGTAGAGCAGCTTTCTTGGAAATTCAGTGGAGAATGGGATAAAGTATTTTTGCTGCCCTATGAAAATGGGGAGGACAGCATTGTTCGGTGTACAGGCTGTGGAAAATCAACAATGGTTGATTCAATGGCATGCGAAGCCATATCTCAAGCTGCAGAGCCCGAGTTGGAACTAAAAATGGAATATACCCCTCAAGTCAAGACGATTGCAGAATTGACCGAGTATCTAGGGGTAGAAGCAAGTGATATTGTAAAAACCTTGATATACAAGGGAGATGATAAGTTGTATGGAGTACTTATTAAGGGAAATCGTGAGTTAAGTGAAGCAAAGTTAAAAAAGACAATGAATTGTCATGTTTTAAGGCCAGCCACTGCAGAAGAGGTTTTTGAGGCCACAAATTCAGAGGTAGGCTTTGCGGGTCCCATTGGATTAAAGGCGGAAATTATCTGTGATTACGAAGTAGCAGCCATAAAAAATGTAATAGTAGGGGCAAATAAGACAGACTATCACTATATGAATGTTGTATTGGGAAGAGATTTTGAGGCTAAGACAATTGCTGACCTGAGAAATTGCGACGCCATGGACAAATGTCCTGAGTGCGGCGTGAATATTCAACTTATTAGAGGCTTTTCACTTGGACAGGTAAGAAAAATTGGCAGCAGTCATACAAACAAGCAAGAATTGATGGTTATAAATAATCAAGGCAGTCCTGAATATTTTTATATATTGGATTTTGAGCTGAATTTATTCAGAATTTTGGCAGCAGTGGTGGAAGCCAACCATGACGATGTTGGTTTGGTTATGCCAAGGCAATTGGCACCCTTTGATGTTGTTGTAATGGCTGTTCATTCAGATAATGAAGTTCAAACAAATGCAGCAATACAAATCTATGAAGACTTAAATGCTTTGAATTATCATGTGTTGTTGGACGACAGAATCGATAGGGTCAGTTTAAAATTTAAGGATTCTGAGCTTATTGGAATCCCGCTTAGAATTACTGTGGGTAGAAAAATAAATGAAGGAATCATTGAGCTTAAATATAGAAATGAGGAAATGCAGGAGGCTCATATTAATAATCTGACAGAGCTATTGCTAACCAATGAGGCAGAACATGTTAAAGAGACTTAGTAAAAGCAACGGCAATAAATATACCCTAATATCTATTATTATGATTATACTAATGATGTATTTCTTTAAATTTGCATTTGGAGGAACTGAAGGCAGCTACCCTCAATTTGTTTATTATGGGGAGCGGAAGTATGAATTCAGCCAAACAGTAAGTGAATCTTCCTTTAGATTTATTCGTAAATATGGGATGAGCTATGAGGGATATACACTTTTATTAAAACGTGGTGAAAGAAATTTGAAAACACCGGAAAAGGTTTATATTTACGCGAAGTGGGGAAAATATAAGGAGTATAAACTTGATAATCAGATTTAGACAAAAACTATTGACATTTCAAGGGTTTAAGTAATAATATAATGTATAATAACAAAACATATAGAGATGCAGTGATCGGGAAGAGTAGCCAGAGCAAGCTCACAGAGAGAAGTCCTCATCAGCTGGAAGGGACTTTGGGAAGAGGCTTAGGCAAAGTGCACCCGCTAGCACCGATGATGAAATAAGTATTCATCGGCGGTAGTAATAATACATAGCAAAGTTGAAGTCTTTGAATATGTATTAATGCCGTTATTAAGGTAAATACAAACAAGAGTGGAATCGCGGTTGCAAGCCGCCTCTTTATTTAGAGGCGCTTTTTTTATTATTTTATTTAGGAAGGTGATTTTATGAAATTATTTAATACGATGTCGAGAAAGAAAGAAGAGTTTATACCTTTGGCACAGGGAGAAGTTAAAATGTACTCCTGCGGACCTACTGTATATAATTACTTTCACATTGGAAATGCAAGACCTTTTATAATTTTTGATATACTAAGAAGATATTTTGAATATAGAGGCAACAAGGTAACTTTTGTTCAGAATTTTACAGATGTTGATGATAAAATTATTAATAGGGCAAAGGCAGAAGGCGTTAGTGAAAAAGAAATATCTGAGAAGTTTATAAATGAATATTTTAAGGATGCAGAGGCACTAAAAATAAGGAAGGCTACTTACCATCCAAAGGTTACTGAGCATATTCCGGAAATTATTGACATAATCAAAAGATTGGAAAGCAAAGGCTTGACATACATGCTAGATGGCGATGTGTATTATGATACTGCAAAGTTTGATAAATACGGTAAGCTGGGCAAACAGAATTTAGAAGAACTTGAAGCTGGATCGAGAGTTGAGCTAGCTGAAGGCAAGAGGAGTGTTAGTGACTTTGTGCTGTGGAAAAGCCAAAAGCCAGGAGAACCTGCATGGGAAAGTCCATGGGGAATGGGAAGACCGGGCTGGCATATAGAATGCTCTGCTATGTCCATGAAGTACTTAGGAGAGACCATTGATATTCACTCTGGTGGATTAGACCTGATATTCCCACACCACGAAAATGAAATAGCCCAAAGTGAGGGCGCCACTGGCAAGGAGTTTGCAAGATACTGGATGCATAATGGCTTTTTGAATGTCAATAATGAGAAGATGTCCAAATCACTGAACAACTTCTTTACAGTGCGGGATATAGCACAGCACTTTGACTTGGAAGTATTGAGAATGTTTATGCTGTCAGCGCACTATAGAAGTCCGATCAACTTCAGCGATGATTTGCTTGAGCAAACCAAAAGCGGTTTGGAAAGATTATATAATGCGAAGAACAATTTACTTTATCTTTTAGAAAATGCTTCAGATAAGGAAATTAGTCAAGAGGAGCAAGAATCGATCAATAGATTGAGCGACTATA
>MGOS01000058.1:0-5618 GCA_001797185.1 Clostridiales bacterium GWB2_37_7 | reverse complement strand
TAATAGCAGTTTAAAGGCAGAGTCATCTCAAAAAGCAGTTCAGGCATCACTGAATATGCTCATGGAGCTTTCTACAGTGCTTGGATTACTGGATAAGAAAGAAGAATCCTTGGATGCAGAAATCGAAGCCCTTATAGAAGAAAGACAGAAAGCGAGAAAAGAAAAGAACTGGGCGCTCTCAGACAAAATAAGAGATGATTTGAAGGCTCAAGGCATCATACTGGAAGATACTCCCCAGGGAGTAAAGTGGAAAAGAGTGTAGCATACAAAAGGAGTGCACCTGAGGGGCACTCCTTTTGTAATGGTATGATTGCCATGCAAATATACCATTATTAAATTCTTGTCCAAACATATGTTTCCTGTGGTATAATAAACTGAATATATTGAAGCGAAGGATGGTAAATCCATGGGTGATGTATTTATTATTATAATTGGTATAATGTCTATAATAAATTTTGCACTATTGGTAATTTTATTAACAGGAGGAACTTCCAGCAAGCTTATCAAGCTTGAAAGCAAGCTAGAGAGCATAGACAGGGGACAGGAAAAAATTGAAAGATCAGTGCTGTCGCAGCTATTGGA
Organism: Clostridiales bacterium GWB2_37_7; assembly: GCA_001797185.1. Classification (GTDB taxonomy): domain Bacteria; phylum Bacillota; class Clostridia; order Lutisporales; family Lutisporaceae; genus GWB2-37-7. The sequence goes on along the minus strand of MGOS01000058.1, from coordinate 5,036 downwards.
AATTTCAAATGTGCAGCAGAACCAATTGGACAATTATGCAAAGCAAATTATGCTGCTATCACAATCCAATGAAAACAGGCTTGAAAAGATGCGTGAAACTGTAGAAATAAGCATATCAAAACTACAGGAGGATAATAGCAGGAAGCTAGAGCAAATGCGTGCCACAGTTGATGAGAAGCTTCATGCTACCTTGGAGCAAAGACTAGGTGAAAGCTTTAAGCTGGTAAGTGATAGACTGGAAATGGTGCACAAGGGACTGGGTGAAATGCAGAGCTTGGCATCGGGAGTGGGAGATCTTAAAAAGGTACTAAGCAATGTTAAAACAAGAGGTACCTGGGGAGAAATTCAACTGGGCAATATATTGGAGCAGGTATTGACTCCGGAGCAATATGAGAAAAATGTTGCGGTGAAGAAGGGGAGCAGTGAAAGAGTAGAGTTTGCTGTGAAGCTTCCTGGGAAAAGTGACCATAATGAAGACTATGTATGGCTGCCTATAGATGCGAAATTCCCGCAAGAGGATTATCAAAGGCTGTTGGAAGCTTTGGAACAGGCTAACCCACAAGCAGCTGAAGAATCAGGGAGGGCCTTGGAGCAGCGTATAAAAGCATGTGCAAAGGATATTAAGGATAAGTATATTGACCCGCCGCATTCCACAGATTTTGGGATTATGTTTTTACCGATAGAGGGTTTGTATGCAGAGGTACTTAGAAGGCCCGGGCTTTGTGAGGCATTGCAGCTTCAGTACAGAGTAGTGGTAGCAGGACCGTCTACACTAACTGCCTTGCTTAATAGCTTACAAATGGGCTTTAGAACTCTGGCTATAGAAAAGCGCTCTAGTGAGGTATGGTCACTATTGGGAGCAGTAAAAACTGAGTTTGCTAAGTTTGCGGATATTCTGGACAAAACTCAGAAAAAACTGCAGGAGGCAAGCAATACGATTGAAACAGCGGCAAGAAAGTCCAGAAATATACAACGTAAGCTGAAAAATGTACAAGAGCTGTCCGTAAATGAAGCAGCCTGCTATATAGAGGAACCGGATGATACGGCAGAAGAAGTAGATTCAGAATAATAGTGAAGGCGGCGTTACAGGATGAACGAATTTGATGACAATTTGGAAAATCTGATGAAGCAAACAAGAGAACTGCTGATAGAGAACAAAAAACTAAGTGCTACAGACATAAGAATGTTTAATCCACTAGTGCTTGCTTATATTGGAGATTCTGTGTATGATACTTTTATAAGAACAATGCTGGTTTCCGGTGGAAGCATTCAAGTGGATAAGCTTCACAAAAAGGCTATAAAGTTTGTACAGGCTAAAGCGCAAGCTGAGATAATAGAACAGCTACAGCATATTCTGACAGAGGATGAACGGGATGTAGTACGTAGAGGCAGAAACACGAAATCAAATACTGCGCCTAAAAATGCTGATATCAATGATTATAGATACGCAACAGGCTTTGAAGCCTTGGTGGGATATCTATACCTTACTGGTGATTTAAAAAGGCTTATGGAGATTTTTGAGCTTGTTTCAAAAATGGATAGATAAATTTTTACGTAAAGGATGTATTTTTATGAAGGTGAGATTAATACAGCACACACCGGAGCCGGAGAAGCTTGTTGCAGCGGCTGCCAAGCTGTGCTATTCCCCCGTGGGTGTTGAAGATATTATGGAAGGGCTGGAACAGCAAAAGACAGATAAATTCCTAGGGATGCTTATGGATATTGGTCATGAAAGTCCAATAGAGCATGTATCCTTTACGTTTGCGGTAGAAGGAGTAAGCCGTGTACTTACACATCAATTGGTAAGGCATCGCATAGGCTGTTCTTACTCCCAGCAGTCCCAACGCTATGTTAAGCTGGAGCAATTTGAGTACATAATTCCACCTGAAATAGAAAAAATATCGCAAGCCAAGTCTTTGTTTGTAAAGGCAATGGAAGAAGACCAAAAAAACTATAATAGTATTGTTGAAATATTGTACAAAGAGCATTTTGATAGGCTGATAGCAGAAGGAAAAAGCGAAAAAACATCAAAGGCAGCAGCAGAGAAGTCATCCATAGAGGATGCTCGTTATGTATTTCCGAATGCTTGCGAAACAAAAATTGTTTTTACCATGACTGCCAGAGCTTTGATGAACTTCTTTAGACACAGATGCTGTCAAAGAGCTCAGTGGGAAATAAGAGAAATGGCAGAAAAAATGTTAGTTGAGGTAAAGACAGTGGCACCAACACTTTTCAAAAATGCAGGCCCTTCATGCTTGGAAGGACCATGCCCTGAGGGAGCCATGAGCTGTGGAAGAATAACCGCTGTCAGAGAAAAATTCCAAGCGATGAATTGCAAGAACTGATAACTTACTAATAATTTTAAAAATAAATAATAATAATAGTAGTAATATTGTTTTTATAATTAGATATTTAAATTTTACGAAAGAAAAATGTGAAGGATGATGAAAATGGCTAGAGCAAAGATGGGAAGACCAACTGAAAAAACAGCAAAAAAATGGGATGATAGAAAAGGTCCAAAGCAGTGGGGTTCAAAACAAGACGGACCAAAATCTGCAGGAAAGGGGCCTTATAAGGGAACAGGTGAGGCAAGAGGTCCATTCAAGGGAGGCCCGACTGCAAAAGGACCCTACAAGGCTGACGAGAGTGGAAGAGGCTTTAAAAAGGATGACAGAAGAGGACCCCAAAATAGAATGGTTGAAATGGATCCTTATGATGACTATGATAAGGAAGAAGATAATATCAACCTAATTGAAGGAAGAAATCCAGTACTGGAAGCCCTAAAATCAGGAAGAGAAATTGACAAGCTTTTTGTGCAGAAGGGCGCCAGCGAAGGCTCTATCAGACAGATCATCGCCATAGCGCGAGAAAAAAATATTCTGATAAAAGAGGTAGATAAGATAAAGCTGGACAATTTATCAGTTACACATAATCATCAAGGTGTAATTGCTTCAGCAGCTTTGTATAAATACTATGAGATAGATGAGATATTGGAAATTGCTAAGGAAAAGAATGAAGAACCTTTCATAATCATTTTGGATGAGATCACAGATAACAACAATCTCGGATCTATACTTAGAACTGCAGATGCAGCAGGAGTGCACGGCGTTGTAATTCCTAAGAGACGTTCTGTAGCGTTGACTCCTGTAGTTGCCAAAACCTCTGCAGGTGCTATAGAATATGTACCTGTAGCCAAGGTTACAAACATTAATCAAACGATGGAATATTTGAAAAAGAAGGGTCTGTGGATTGTAGGAGCAGAGATGTCCGGAGATGTTTATTATCAAAAAGATATGACAGGTCCTATCGCATTGGTGATAGGCAGTGAAGGTGAAGGTATTGGAAGACTTATTAAGGAAAATTGCGACTTCCTTGTGAAGATACCTATGGCTGGCAAGATATCTTCACTTAATGCTGGCGTATCCGCCGGTATTATTGCTTATGATATATTCAGACAAAGACAATTAAAATCATTAAAGGGCGGAATCCACTAATAAAAAGTCTATTTTTAAGCGTATGGAGAAAATCTATGCGCTTTGATTTTTAATATTTTATAAACAAAGTAAACATAAAATTAAATAGACTAGGTTGCGTTTTATTACGCAATTTTGATAGAGCAGATGCTATGTAAAGTAGAGTGATTTGACGGAATACTTGATTATGGACGATTATAATATCTTATGGCAAAAAATTACTGAAGCATAGCTTGGACCCAAATATATTGATAAGGCTGGAAAAATTAAGGCGTAACAACGATAAAGCTTGACTACAAAAATAGGTGTACGTTATAATGTTATTATGATTTTTTAAAAAGATAAGGATAAGACCAAGCAGTACTTTACAATTTTTTACAAAACAATATGCCGCAGCTTGGGGGAGATAGAGTGGAAGCAAACACAGAAAAAAAGTTCATGAACAATTTTGACAACGTTTTAGACGAAGAGCTGGTTTGGTATGCACATGAAGGCGACATATCTGCCCTTGAGCACTTGATAAACAAGTATAAGAACTTTGTAAGAGCGAAGGCCCGTTCTTATTTCTTAATTGGTGCAGACAGAGAGGATATCGTGCAAGAAGGCATGATTGGCTTATATAAAGCAATCAGGGACTTTAGAAATGATAAACTGTCCTCCTTTAGAGCCTTTGCCGAGCTTTGCATTACGAGGCAGATCATAACTGCAATTAAGACTGCGACCAGGCAAAAGCATATTCCACTAAATTCTTATGTATCTCTTAATAAACCTATTTACGATGAAGAATCCGATCGAACACTGCTGGATATATTAACTGCAGCTAAGATAACTGATCCTGAAGAGCTTATCATTAGCAGAGAAGAGCTTGCATCTATAGAATCCAAAATTGGAGAAATACTAAGTGGATTAGAGCTTGAAGTATTAATGTCATATTTACAGGGCAAAAGTTATCAAGAAATTGCTTGCGATTTGGACAGGCATGTCAAATCAATAGACAATGCCCTACAAAGAGTGAAAAGGAAATTAGAGAAGTATTTGGCAGTAAAGGACGAATAACTATAATCCCGCAGCAGCGGGATTTATTTTCGATTGACTTAATGAGCTTTGTATGCATGCTTTGGCAAGATTCGTATACAAAACATATTGACAAAGTATAGCATAAGCTTTATAATACCATAATAGTAACGGGGAAATTCCCGAGCGGCCAAAGGGGGCAGACTGTAAATCTGTTGTCTCAGACTTCGATGGTTCGAATCCATCTTTCCCCACCATTTAAATATCATGCCCATGTAGCTCAGTCGGTAGAGCGTCACCTTGGTAAGGTGGAGGTCGCCAGTTCAATCCTGGTCGTGGGCTCCAAATAATAGCGATACACACGGATGTGTTTCTTAAGGACTCAAGATTTTAATCCAAGTACATATTTGGACTAAAATCTAAAAATATATGTTATGCTAAGCGCATAACAGAAAAAGACAAATAAAAGCATTTAAAATATAAAGGAGGAAAAGAACAATGGCAAAAGCAAAATTCGAAAGAAATAAACCCCACGTAAACATAGGAACA
>MGOS01000057.1:5995-15844 GCA_001797185.1 Clostridiales bacterium GWB2_37_7 | reverse complement strand
CTCTGGCTTTTTCTGGCATTGCATACACCCCTTAATTTATACTTACATACTAAACTATGATTCAATTTCTAGGTGTATTACTATATAACTGTAGTTTTGCACTTTTTTCTGAAGGGCTGAAATCAGGGGGGTTGTTATATTTTAATATTCATTTTATCAAAAACAATGAGAAAATAAATATTGTAGCTTAATATGTTCAAATGCTCGTAAAAAGATAAAAAGAACTGAAATCCATTTGGATTTCAGTTCTTTGTTATTGCAATTGCTGTTTCACTAATATATTTACGAGTTTTCCGTCAGCCCGGCCTTTAACCTTTGGCATAAGAGCACTCATAACCTTACCCATGTCCTTAGCGCTTTGTGCACCAACTTCAATTATTGTATCAGCAACAATTCTGCTGACTTCATCCTCTGAAAGCTGTTGCGGAAGATAGGCCATCAATACATCTATCTCTTTTTGAATATTCTCTACAAGATCTAGTCTATTGCCTTTTTCAAACTCAGGAATGGAGTCTTTGCGCTGCTTCACTCCTTTGGCAATAACCTCAATGACCCCCTCGTCATCAAGCTCAATCTTTTTATCCTTTTCAATCTGCAATATACCAGCTCTTGTCATAGTGATAACACTCTTTCGGATGCTGTCTTTTTCTTTCATTGCAGTTTTAAGGTCTTGCTGTAAAACTTCCTTGAGGGACATTAATATCAACCTTCTTTATTTTGTTTTTCTTTTTCTTGCAGCTTCAGATTTCTTTCTTCTCTTTACGCTTGGGCTTTCATAGTGCTCTCTTTTTCTAACTTCAGCCAAAACTCCAGCTCTCGCACATTTCTTCTTAAATCTTCTTAATGCACTCTCTAGAGATTCGTTTTCACCAACTCTGATTTCAGACATATAATTTCCCTCCCTCCGCTGGTAACAATGCTTACAGTACACTAAATATACTGTTTTAGATAGTGGGAATAAAACACACTCAAATAATTATACATTATTTAACCTTAGTGTGTCAACCCTTACTGATATTTAACCTGGAGGCCATTGTAAACTTCTTCCTCCAAGTATATGGTAATGCAAATGGCCAACGGTTTGACCCCCGTTTATACCTGTATTTGCTACTACTCTAAAACCATCCTCATCAATACCTGACAGCTTTGCAATTTTATTAATTGCGTCAAAAATATCTACTGTTACTGATTTATTTTTCTCATCTAAATCAAGTACTGATTGTATATGCTGCTTTGGAACAACTAATATATGAACAGGTGCTTCAGGATTTATATCCTTGAAAGCCAGAACCTTATCGTCTTCATAAACTTTACTGCATGGAATTTCATCATTTACAATTTTGCAAAAAATGCAATTTGACAAGCTTGCACCCCCTTATTATTATATGAAAACAATATCATAAAAATAGCTATATGAATATAATTATATTCAACATAAAACAGCAAAATCCTGCTGATTAAACCATTATATTATTTTATTTATATTACACTACTATACCTTCTAAATAACCTGTCTTCGATGCTATAATCTTAACTAAGACAAGTTTACCTTTTAAATCAACATTTGAAGAAGCAATGACCCTGATATAATTATCTGTAAGACCTTCATACCCACTGCTATGCTCTTGAATTTTTTGTTCAAACAGGACATCCATTTTTTTATTAAGAAGTTTATTTTGAAATTCTGCTTCCATTTCCTGTGCCAAAGAAGTGATTATCCTGCTCCTTTGCTCTTTAATCTGAGGCAAAACTTGGTTCTTGTGCTGCGCTGCCGGTGTACCTTCTCTTGGCGAAAATTTAAAAACATGCATTCCGCTAAAATTTACTTTTTGAATAAAATCAACCGTACACTGAAACTCTTCCTCTGTCTCCCCAGGGAAGCCCACGATTAAATCTGTTGTGATTGCAACTTCAGGAAATACTTCTCTTAACCGGTTGACTACCTTCAAATATTCCTCAGTAGTATATTTTCTATTCATTCTTTTTAGAGTCTCATCACAGCCGCTTTGTAAAGACAAGTGAAAATGTCTGCAGATTTTATCAAGCTTGGATAGCCTCTCAATAAATTCATCATTTAAGGTCTTGGGCTCCACCGAACTCATTCTGATTCTGGCTATACCCTCTACCTGATGCACCTGCTCAATGATCTCAATTAAGCTTGTATTTTCTAAATCTCTACCATAAGATGCGACATGTATGCCCGTCAGTACAATTTCCTTAAAGCCGTTTTGTGCCAGATGATTGACTTCTTCCAAAATGCTCTCAGGCTTGCGGCTTCTTATATGCCCTCTTGCATAGGGTATGATGCAATAGCTGCAATATTGATCACAGCCCTCTTGAATTTTGAGAAAAGCCCTGGTTCTGCTTTTATAATTCTTAATAGACATTTCCTCAAACTCTCTGACCTCCATTATATCAGAAACCATATTGATTTTTTCTTCCTTATCCTGGGCATATTCTACCAGCTCCACGATTTTTGCCCTTTCATTGGTGCCGACCACCAGCTTCACTCCCGGAATTTCAATTACCTTATCAGGAGAAATCTGAGAGTAGCAGCCAACTACAGCAATAAAAGCATCAGGATTGCTGTCTAAAGCTCGTCTTATAATTTGACGGGACTTGCGGTCGCCCATATTCGTAACAGTACAAGTGTTAATTATATAAACATCGGCATATTCCTCATATTCAACAGTTTTAAAGCCCGCTGTCTCAAAGGACTCAATCATCGCTTCTGTTTCATATTGGTTCACCTTGCAGCCCAAGGTGTAAAATGCAACCTTTTTCAAGCTACTTCCTCCAATGTATTCTATTCGCCTCTTTGCATCTGATTGTATTCATACATGATACATGTCAGCATTGCAAAGCCGGCGGTTTCAGTTCTCATAATTCTATGTCCCAGTGTCACAGGCACGATGTTGCTATGTTTTGCTTTGTCAATTTCAAAGGTGTCAAAGCCTCCCTCAGGTCCTACAAAAAAACCTACACTTTTTGGTTCATTTCCTTGCAATGCAGCTTTTACCGAAATATCCTTTTCCCATTCATAGGGTATAAGTACCAAATCAAGCTGCTTGCTATCCTTAAGCGCTTGCTCCAGATTCATAGGCATATCAATCTGAGGAACAATCCCTCTAGCACTTTGCTTTGCTGCTTCCTCAGCTATTTTTGTCCAACGGGCAACCTTCTTGGCTTCATCTTTTTCCGATTCAAGCCTGACCACGGTGCGTGCGGTAAAAACAGGTACTATCCTTGTTATCCCCATTTCAGTGCATTTTTGAATGATCAGGTCCATTTTGGTGGACTTAGGTATCCCTTGGTATAACACAACTTCTATGAAGGGTTCTCCCTTAGAAGGCTCTTTATCAATGATAGTAGCTCTAATTGTGTACTTGGACATGTTTTCTATTGCAACATTATAGTCTGTACCTATTTGATCGCAAAGAACTATTTTGTCCCCTTCTTTCAGTCGCAGTACTCTGGAAATATGCTGTACATCTTCACCTTCAATCGTGATGCCATCCTTGTAGATGTTTTCCTTCTTAACAAAAAACCTATGCATTGTCTTTCCTTTCTGCAGCTATGGCACACCATTCCCCCATTTCTAGGACTTCTAATACCTCAAAGCCGCTGCATGATATTTTGGTTAGAACTTCATCTTTTCTATCTTTAATGATGCCGGAGGAAATGAATATTCCACCTAAGTTGATCGCTTTCCATGCGTCTGGCGTAAAGCCTATTATGATATCAGCTATAATGTTAGCGACTATAACATCCGCCTTTTCTTTCACTACATCCAATAGATTCCCGCATTTAACATCAAGCTTTTCCACTACATTATTATGCACAGCATTTTCTTTTGCAACCTTGCAGGCAACATTATCTATATCCACACATTCCACATGCTTTGCCCCAAGCTTAACAGCAGAAATACCCAATATTCCCGAACCGCTGCCTACGTCAAAAACCACACTGTCAGGTGTAACATATTTCTCAAGCAGCTTTATACACATTATCGTAGTCTCATGGGTACCGGTACCAAAGGCCATACCTGGATCCATCTCGATCACCAAATCTCCAGGCTGTGCTTGGTATTCCTCCCAAGTAGGCTTTATTACAATTTTCTCTCCTGCCTTAACAGGCTTGTAATATTGCTTCCAAGCATTTGCCCAATCCTCATCATAGACATCCTTTGTTGTAATGATGCCAGCACCCTTGTCTAGTCCAAATTCGTCAAGTTGATTGACTCTGCTTTGGATATCCTTTAGCTTCTCGTCACTATATTCTTCATTCGGGAAATAACCCTTAACCTTAACATCCGTTCCTAGAGAATCTATGAGCTCCTGCTCCACATAGTCCCAGCTTTTTTCATCTGTATTCATCAGTATAAAGTCGTTAGGATCTTCTATAACGACTCCTGCTGCTCCAGCCTCACTCAGTATGTTGTATATGGCATCAGATGCCTCTGTAGTAGTTGTAACCTGCACCTCTATATATTTCAATGTATTTCATCCTTTCGTTGTCGGTTTTATCTTATTTATTATATATAATTGGATATAAATTAGCAATATATGCAATGCTATTATAGGTTCCATGCTCGTTGGATGTGTAAAGTAAATAACTTAATTTTATGGTGCCTGGCACCATAAAATTAAGTTATTAAATAAAAGAGAATACGCTTAGCGTATTCTCTTTTATTTAAATGCATCCTTAACCTTGTCAAAGAAGCTTTTTCCGCGTCCGGTGATTTCTTCACCCATGGAATCCGCAAAGTGCTTTAAGGCTTCCTTTTGCTTATCGCTCAGTTTCTTAGGCGTTTCGACCTTTACAGTGAAGTATAGGTCTCCCCTTACCTTGCTTCGCAGGCTAGGTATCCCTTGACCCTTCAGCTTGAAGGTCGTGCCAGTTTGGGTACCTTCTGGTATTTCAAATTTCTCTTGTTCCTCCAAGGTAGGTACCATAATATCAGCTCCCATTGCTGCTTGAACAAAGGAAATAGGTATTTCGCAGAACAGGTTTATACCATCCCTCTTAAACAAGCTATGAGGCTTCACTCTGAAATAGATATAGAGGTCTCCGCTAGGACCTCCCTTTTCACCGGGCTCCCCTTCACCTCTAAGAGGCATTACCGAGCCATTATCCACACCGGCTGGTATTTCTATTGTTATCTTTTTATTTTTTCTTACCGTACCTTTGCCTACACATTTCGGACAGGGCTCTTTAATGATCTTGCCCTCTCCGTGACAATCATCACATGGGCGCACATTTACAACTCTGCCAAAAACTGTGTTTTGAGCATATCTTACCTCACCTGAACCTCCACACTTCTTGCAAGTCTCTACTGCGCTGCCGGTCTTGGCACCGCTTCCCTTACATTCCGCACAAGTCTCATTTCTGGTAATATTGATTTCTTTTTTAACTCCAAAGGCTGCTTCCTTAAAATCAATTTCTACTTCATATTTTAAATCAGCCCCTTGGCGAGGACCTGTCTTGCTTCTGCCACTGGAGGACCCAAAGCCTCCTAAATTGCTGAATATGTCAAAAATGTCTTCGAAGCCGCCAAAACCACCACCAAAACCGCCTGCACCTGCTCCACCAAAGCCATTTGGATCTACGCCTGCATGTCCGAATTGGTCATACTTCGCCTTCTTACCTTTATCGCTTAAAACCTCGTATGCTTCATTAATCTCTTTGAACTTTGCTTCTGATTCCTTATTACCTTGGTTTACATCAGGATGATACTGCTTAGCAAGCGTACGAAAAGCTTTCTTTATTTCATCTTCATTTGCACCTTTGCTTATACCTAAAATCTCATAATAATCTCTTTTGGTTGCCATTCCCTCACCACCTCAAAAGTAATAGACAATGCACAGCACAAAGCAAAGCTTTTGCTGTGACATTGCCAACATTTTGTATCTTATATTTATTTATCGTCTTCAACCTTATAATTAGGATTTATTGTTTCATCATTTCCTGCTCCGTTGAAGTCTTGTGGACCTGCGCCTTCTGCTCCGCCGGAAGCTTGATACATCTTGCTGGAAATTTCATAGAACACCTTTGTAAGCTCTTCTGTAGCGTTCTTTATAGCTTCAGTATCTGTACCATTTAGTGTTTCCTTCACTCTGTTCAGCTCTGCGTCAATCTTCGCTTTGTCTTCAGCAGTTAATTTATCTCCCAAGTCCTTAAGTGACTTTTCTGTCTGATAAACCAAGCTATCTGCCTGATTTCTTACCTCAACCTCTTCTTTTCTCTTCTTGTCTTCTGCTGCATACATTTCAGCTTCTTTTACTGCTTTTTGTATATCGTCATCATTTAGATTTGTGCTTGCTGTAATGGTAACCTTTTGCTCAATGCCAGTTCCCAAATCCTTTGCAGATACGTGGGCAATACCATTTGCGTCAATATCAAAGGTAACCTCTACCTGTGGAACGCCTCTTGGTGCCGGTGGTATACCACTAAGTGTAAATCTGCCCAAAGTCTTGTTGTATGCTGCCATTTCTCTTTCGCCTTGAAGCACGTGTATTTCAACGCTGCTTTGACCATCAGCAGCAGTAGAGAATATCTGGCTCTTCTTTGAAGGTATTGTAGTATTTCTTTCTATCAGCTTTGTAAATACACCGCCTAAAGTTTCAATACCTAAGGAAAGTGGTGTTACGTCAAGCAACAGTACGTCTTTTACTTCACCGGTTAATACGGCTGCCTGAATTGCTGCACCCACAGCAACGCACTCATCTGGGTTTATTCCCTTGAATGGTTCTTTGCCTGTAAGCTTTTTAACAGCATCCTGTACAGCAGGGATTCTTGTGGAACCCCCAACGAGTATTACTTTGTGCAGCTTATCTGAAGTTAGATTTGCATCTGACAAAGCCTTTCTTGTTGGTTCCAATGTCATTTCAACTAAGTCATGAGTCAACTCATCAAATTTAGCCTTGGTCATTGTAATATCCAAGTGCTTTGGTCCAGTTGCATCAGCAGTAATAAATGGTAGATTTATATTTGTTTGAAGTACGCCCGACAGCTCGATTTTTGCTTTTTCAGCTGCTTCCTTTAATCTCTGCATTGCCATTTTATCTGCTTTAAGGTCAATGCCGCTTTCTTTCTTAAACTCTGCTGCAAGATAATCCATAACCTTTTGGTCAAAGTCATCTCCACCCAATCTATTGTTACCATTTGTAGCCAGTACCTCGAATACGCCGTCACCTATTTCTAGGATTGATACATCGAAAGTACCGCCGCCTAAGTCAAATACTAAGATCTTTTGGTTTTCTTCTTTGTCTAGTCCATACGCCAAAGCTGCTGCTGTAGGCTCGTTGATGATTCTAAGTACCTCAAGTCCTGCAATTTTACCGGCATCCTTTGTTGCTTGTCTTTGGCTGTCACTGAAATATGCGGGTACTGTAATAACCGCTTGAGTTACTGTTTGACCAAGATAAGCTTCTGCATCCTGCTTAAGCTTAGTAAGTATCATTGCAGAAATTTCCTGCGGTGTATATGCAGTGCCGTCTATATTTACTTTGTGATTTGTACCCATTTCTCTCTTTATAGAGATAACAGTTCTATCCGGATTTGTGATGGCTTGTCTTTTTGCAACCTGCCCTACCAGTCTTTCTCCACTTTTTGCAAAGCCAACAACAGAAGGTGTTGTTCTATTACCTTCAGCATTCGCTATAACTACAGGCTCTCCGCCCTCCATAACCGCCACACATGAGTTGGTAGTTCCTAAGTCAATACCTATTACTTTTGCCATTTTATATATTTTCCTCCCTTTTACATCTTGTTTGTCAATTTTATATTGATTAAATTAATTGTTTACTACTACTTGAACCATTACCGGCCTTAGTACCTTTGATCCAAGGAAATAACCTTTTTGAAGCACTTCCTTAACCTTATTTTCCTCTTCACAGCTTCCTTCAACCTGCATGACTGCATGGTGGATATTTGGATCAAAGTCCATGCCTAAGGCTTCAATTTCCTTTAAACCATTCTTCTCCAGCACTGCAAACAGTTGCTTTTGAATCATATCTACACCATCTAGATAGGTATTTTCCAATCCATTTTTCTTGAAGGCAGCTATTGCTCTTTCCATATTGTCTACTATTGGCAAAAGCTCTGTCACAACCCTTTCAAGAGATACAATATACAGCTCTTCCTTTTCTTTGATGGTCCTCTTCCTAAAGTTATCAAATTCTGCCTGCATTCTAAGGAATTTATTGTAGTTTTCATCACTTTGCTTAGCTTTTTCCTCCAGCTGCTTTTTCAACTGCTGAACCTCCGAATCTTCTTCTGCGGCCTGTTCCGCTGCCGGCATTTCTACATCAATGCCCAATGTTTTATCTGTATACAGCTCCTCCGCAGCTTCAGCTGAAGTTCTCTCCACCTTGTCTTTATGCTTCATTATATCAGCCCACCCTTTGAGTATTTTATAGTTTTAAACCTTTAATATTTTAGTTAGTATTTCGCTTAAATTATTTGTCATACAGTCTACAACCGAAATTACTTTGGAATATTCCATCCTGGTCGGACCTATTACCCCTATGGAGCCTATGGTTTTACCATTCAATTTGTAGGTTGCAGTAATTAAACTGCAATTTTGAAGCTGCTCATATTTGTTCTCGCTGCCAATGCTTACATTGATGTTTTCCTGTGAGTCCTTCAATACATTAAACAGTAGATCCTTTTCTTCCAATGTATTTAGGAAGCTTCTTGCTTTGCTTATATCGTTGAACTCAGGCAAATTCAATATGTTTACAGCTCCATCATGATAGATTTCTACTGTATCTGAATATATCAAGGTTTGTAAAAGCTCAGGCAAAATCTGCTCTACAATTTCCTTATAGCCTGCATAGCTGCCGGGAATATCCTGCATTACGATGCTTGCTATATCCTCTACACACATTCCATATAAGCTTTCATTTAAGATATTGCTTATTTTCTCCAAGGTATCATTGGGCACATCACCCAAGAGTCGAAGCACACTGTTCTTTACGATTCCTGCATCTGTTATAATAATTGCCAAAACTGTAGCAGGATTAATTTTTATAAGCTGTACATGCTTCAAAAAAGTTTTCTTGACCTGTGGTGTGCTTATGATAGAGGAATATTGGGTCATTTGCGAAAGCAGCTTGGAAGCATGCTTAATCAAGCGGTCTATTTCACCCAGTGTATCAGTGAACTGCTTTTTAATCATGTCATTCTGACTTTTGTTTATAGCCTGCTGCTCCATCATTTTATCTACATAAAGCCTGTATCCCTTGTCTGAAGGAATCCTACCTGCTGAGGTGTGGGGTTGTTCTATATAGCCCATTTCCTCCAAATCTGCCATTTCGTTTCTAATCGTTGCAGGGCTGGTGTTTGTCAGATACTTTTTGGAAATAGTCCTTGAGCCTACGGGCTCTGCAGTATTGATATAATCCTCTATTATGGCTTGGAGAATAAGCCTTTTTCTATCTCCAAGATTCATACTCCCACCGCCTTTGTTAGCACTCGTCAACGTCGAGTGCTAATTCTGATTTTAAAATAACATTATTGCAATTATTTGTCAATAGGTTTTTCTAGAAAAATGCTTGTACATGCAAGTTATCCAAAGCACGCATTCCAGGAAATCTGCCTAAAGAAATTCTATAAATACAGTATTTGAAAGATCAGAACCCAGAGGCGTAAGCTTTAGACAGTTGTCGCTGAGCTCAACAAGTCTATTGTTTTTAAGCTTGTTGAGGGCTTTACAATATTTTTGTATAAAATCAACCTTGTATTTATTGTTAAATTCTTTTATATCAAGCCCTTTATTTAAGCGCAGAGAAAGAATGATGGTTTCCCACATTTCTTCTTCATTCTCAATAATATTTTTCTCTTCAA